>CANTEW010000036.1 GCA_947652925.1 uncultured Lachnospiraceae bacterium | reverse complement strand
CCTTTGAAGAAAAGCTAAAGGCGTTACCACTTACAAATAAAAGCGCCAGAGCCTTCTCAAGGTTCTTTGTGGCAGGGGCTACTATGTGTGGACTGGACAAGCAGGGGAGGATCCTCGTACCGGCAACGTTGCGAGAATTTGCTGGTCTGGAAAAAGACGTAGTGCTCACTGGGAATATCACTCGTATCGAGGTATGGAGCAAAGACAAGTGGATTGAGAACAGTAATTATGATGACATGGACAGCATTGCAGAAGAGATGCAAGAAATGGGCATTGTCATCTAATGCGGACGCAAGGAGTATGACATGGACTTTGGACATAAGTCGGTATTACTGGAAGAAGCGGTAGATGGCCTGCGGGTGAGACCGGATGGCATCTACGTGGATGGGACACTGGGAGGCGCCGGACACGCCCAGAAGGTGTGTGAGAAACTTTCTGCCAAGGGGAGATTTATTGGTATAGATCAGGACCAGGATGCAATAATTGCTGCGTCCAGACGATTGGAACAGTATAAGGGGAATACAGAGATCGTCCGCAGCAATTATTGTTACATGGTACAAGAACTAAAGAAGTTAGGCATCAGTAACGTAGATGGAATATTGCTAGATTTAGGAGTGTCCTCTTATCAGCTTGACAATGCTGAGAGAGGATTTACTTATAGAGAAGATGTCCCGTTGGATATGCGGATGGATCAAAGGGCTGTGACGACAGCGAAGGATCTGGTGAATGGATACAGCGAGAAGGAGTTGTACCGCGTGATACGGGAGCATGGGGAGGAGAAGTTTGCCAGGGATATCGCCAGGCGTATCGTGGCGTACCGTGTGGACAAGCCGATCGAGACAACGGGAGAGCTGGCAGGGATCATAAAGGAGGCTATCCCTGTAAGATATAGGATGATGCCCGGACATCCAGCAAAGAGAACGTTCCAGGCGCTGCGCATCGAACTGAACCGGGAACTGGAAGTCCTGCGGGATTCTCTGGAAGATATGATAAAGATCTTAAATCCCAAAGGCAGGATCTGTGTGATCACGTTCCATTCTCTGGAGGACAGGATCGTAAAAAATATATTCAAAAAGAGTGAAGACCCCTGTACATGTCCAAAGACATTCCCTGTCTGTGTCTGCGGCAAGAGATCGTTGGGGCGTGTGATGACCAGGAGACCTATAGTACCCAGTCAGGAGGAAATGGAGGAAAACAGACGTTCCAGGAGTGCGAAGTTGAGGATATTTGAGCGTGGGGAGTAGATATGGCCAATACTAGGAATGGACGTTACAAAAGAGGGGCGGTCCAGCAGTATGGTGGATACGATGGGAAAAATGCATATATAGATGGGAATACTGTCAGGAAAGTACAGACGCTGCCACGGGTGCAGCCGCCAAGGGAAAAGCCTGCCGTCAGCAAGGCAGCCAGAAAGAACAGGGAGAGGGCGCAGAGCATGAACCGTGTATTTGTCCTGTTCCTGGCTGTCGTCTCTGTGGCGGTCCTGTGTACTTGTGTACGGTTTTTGCAGCTGAAATCACAGATCACCAGCAGCATCCAGACGATCGCAGGATTAGAGAGTGGATACAGCCAGCTCAAGGCAGATAACGACGCATATGAAAGCCAGCTCAACGCTTCTGTGGATCTGGAGCAAGTGAAGAAAACAGCGATGGAGCGTCTGGGGATGAAGTATCCGGCAGATAACCAGGTGATCAAATATCAGCTCCCCAAAGGGAGTTATGTGCGGCAGTATCAGGATGTCCCGGACGCAGAGTAGGTGGTCGATTGGAAAAGAGAGATAGGAAAAAGAGAAAGCCGATAAAAAAACTCGATATCAAGATGCGCAGGAAACTGATCGCATTATTTGTTGTGGTCGTGGTCACTTTTACAGGGCTCTTATCGCGCATCACGTATATCAACGCCGTGAGCGGGGATAAATATAAAAAGCAGGTGCTCTCCCAGGCACAGCAGCAGTATGACAGCCGGGTACTCCCCTTTAAACGGGGGGATATCCTTGACAGGAATGGGACGATCCTGGCCACCAGCAGTAAAGTCTACAATGTGATCATGGACTGCAAAGTGATCAATTCAGATGAGAGATATCTGGGGCCCACGGTACAGGCTATGGTGGATCTTCTGGGCGTGAACGAGGAAGAGGTGCGCAGTGTCCTGAGCGCGGAAGATACAAAGTCCAGCCAATATCATATCCTGGTAAAAGGTCTGGATATGGAACGGAAAAAGGCCTTTGAGGAGTACACGGATGTGAGCCTGCATGAGGATCTTTCAGAAGAAGAGATCGAAGCCAGGAGCAATATCGTGGGTATCTGGTTCGAAGAAGAGTATAAGAGGGATTATCCGTTGGGGTCGCTGGCCTGCGATACCATTGGTTTTACACTGGATGAGGGGAACGCGGACTGGGGACTTGAAGGCTATTATAACTCTGTCCTGACAGGCGTGGACGGCAGACAATACGGTTATTTCAGCAGTGATTCCACTGTAGAGCAGAACATCATACAGCCTACAGATGGAAAGAGTATCAAAACGACTATTGATGTGGGTATCCAGCGGATCGTGGAGAAATATATCCAGGCATTCATGCAGGCCATGGGATCGGAAGAATTGGGCGTGCTGGTCATGGATCCAGGCAGCGGGGAAGTGCTGGCTATAGGTACCAGGGATTTTTATGATCTCAATGATCCCAGGGATCTGACGGGACGGCATACCCAGCAGGAGATCGAGCAGATGTCTGACGAAGAGACTGTGGAGGCTCTGAACCAGATGTGGCGCAATTTCTGTATCACAGATCCCTATGAACCCGGTTCCACCACAAAACCTCTGCTGGTGGCGGCGGCGATGGAATACGGGATCATACAAAAAGACGCCGTGTTCGTCTGCGACGGCGGGTGGAGTTACGGGGAAGGCGAAGACGAATATATCCGCTGCAACGGGATCCATGGGGAACAGACCCTGGCCCAAGTGATCGCAAATTCCTGTAACGATGCTATGATGCAGATCGGGGCCATGATGGGCGGTGATAAATTCCTGGAATCCCAGGCGATGATGAACCTGGGGGCAAAGACGGGCATCGACTTGCCGGGGGAAGGGGCCGGCGTGCTCCATACGAAGGATAGCCTGGGTTCTGTGGAACTGGCTACGGATTCTTTTGGCCAAGGGTTCATGTTGACCATGATCCAGGAAGCGGCGGCGATCAGTTCCATCATCAATGGAGGGTATTACTACCAGCCCCATCTGGTCAGTAAAGTCCTGGACAGCGAGGGAAAGGTAGCGAAGCAGGTGACCCCCGTCCTGATGAGACAGACGATCTCCAATGATGTGTCAGCCAGTGTGCGGGAGCAGATGCGGGCCACTGTGGAAGGCGGCACGGGAAAGTATTCCAAAGTGCAGGGATACAGCTCCGGCGGGAAGACGGGGACCGCGGAGAAATTCCCACGGAACGAAAATAAATATCTTGTATCCTTTGTGGGATTTGCACCTGTGGAAGAACCCGAAGTGGTGGTCTATGTAGTCATAGATGAGGCACACACGGAAAATCAGGAGAACAGTAAACTCTCCCAGTATATCGCACAGGGGATCTTATCAGAAGTACTGCCCTATCTGAATGTGGAGCCGGACGAGTCTGAGGACGGCGTGATCCCTGTGACGAGATTGTGGTCAGGGTTTGCAGGCTATCTCGAGGAGACTGGACAGACAAACGGCGGATTGGGAAATACCCAGGTGACTGCCGGGGGGGATGCAGGGACCGAAGAGCCTTTGCGGGAGACCGCGTCCGGCGTGAACCTTCCAGAACCGCCGGAGACAGAAGGGGAAGTGGATCTGAACAACAATGTGGAAAGTGACGGCATCACCAATGAAGATGCCGGATTTTGACGGCTCTTGGTCTTCCAGGCCGTCATCTTTTCTGTCCGGATACTGACAGGATGGCATTTTTATGGAAAAAACGAATAGATTATTAGTATGAAGAGAAATAAGACATTCCATAAAAAGAAAGTCCTGGTGGTATTTTTCTGTTGTATCGCCATGCTGGCGGGACTTTTGGGGCGGCTGGTATGGCTGATGGTGGTACAGTCCGACTATTATTCCAAGAAGGCGCAGCAGCTCCACGAGAGAGAGCGGGATATCAAGGCGGCGCGGGGACAGATCATCGATGCCAACGGGGTGGTCCTGGCGGCGAATAAGACGGTGTGTACCATTTCCGTCATACATAATCAGATCAAAGAGCCGGAAAAGGTGATCGCCATGTTGTCGAAGGAGTTGGGGCTGGATGGAGAAAAAGTACGAAAAAGGGTGGAAAAGGTCTCTTCGATAGAGCGGATCCAGGCCAATGTGGAGAAAGAAGTGGGCGACCGGATCCGGGGATATAATATGGAAGGGGTCAAAGTGGATGAAGATTTTAAAAGGTATTATCCCATGGATTCCCTGGCCTCCAAAGTCCTGGGGTTTACAGGCGGGGATAACCAGGGCATCATCGGACTGGAAGTAAAGTATGAAGAATATCTGCAGGGGATCCCGGGTCAGATCCTCACGTCCACAGACGCCCGGGGCATCGAGTTGGATGAGATAGGGGAGAACCGGATCGACCCAGTCCCCGGCTACGATCTGCGCATCAGCCTGGACACCAATATCCAGATGTACGCCCAGCAGGCGGCACTGAAAGTCATGGAAGAGAAACAGGCGGACCGTGTGTCGATCCTGCTCATGGATCCCCAGAACGGCGAGATCATGGCGATGGTCAATGTGCCGGAATTTAACTTAAATGAACCATTTGCACTGGTCCAGCCTGTGAGCGGGAATGCCGCCCTCAGCCAGGAGAAAAAGCAGGATCTGCTCAACCAGATGTGGCGGAATCCCTGTCTTAATGATACATACGAGCCCGGCTCTACTTTTAAGATCATCACAGCCGCCTCCGGGCTGGAAGAAGGGGTCGTAGGGCTGGAGGATACTTTTTCCTGTCCGGGCTATCGGGTGGTGGAAGACCGGAGGATACACTGTCACAAACGGGCCGGACATGGAGCGGAGACATTTGTGGAGGGTGCGCAGAATTCCTGTAATCCGGTGTTCATCGACGTGGGGCAGCGGTTGGGGGTGGACGGTTTTTATAAATATTTTAAGCAGTTCGGCCTTCTGGAAAAGACAGGGATCGATCTTCCCGGGGAAGCGGGGACGATCATGCATGATCCGAAAAATATGGGGCTGGTGGAGCTGGCGACAGTCTCTTTCGGCCAGTCCTTCCAGATCACGCCCATCCAGCTGGCCACCACAGTGAGTTCACTGGTAAACGGCGGCCGTCGGGTCACGCCCCACTTCGGGGTGAGTATCCAGAGCGAGGACGGCACATATGTGAAGACTCTTGAGTATGAGACAAAGGAAGGGATCATATCTTCCGAGACGTCCCAGACGCTCAGAGGGATCCTGGAGAGTGTGGTATCCCAGGGTTCAGGGAAAAATGCGTATATCGAAGGGTATACCATCGGGGGGAAGACAGCCACGTCCCAGACGCTGCCCAGGAGCGCCCACCGCTATATCTCCTCTTTCGTGGGATTCGCACCCGCCGAGGACCCTAAGGTGCTGGGACTGTGCATCATCCATAACCCCCAGGGGATCTACTACGGGGGGACCATAGCGGCTCCTGTGATCCGCAGTATTTTTGAAAATGTGCTTCCCTATTTAGGCTGTTAGTTGTATACTGTATCTATGTGTGCGATGACAGGCACAGATCAACGAAAGAATTGAAGAGGTGTTGTATGGATTTTCAAGTGACTATTCCGGTATTGATCGCATTTGCCATCAGTGTGGCCCTCGGCCCCATCGTGATCCCTTTTCTGCGCAAACTGAAAATGGGTCAGACAGAGCGGGCGGAGGGGGTCGCCTCCCATTTGAAGAAAGCGGGCACCCCCACCATGGGCGGCATCATCTTTCTCTTGGCTACTGTAGTGACGTCCCTGTTCTACATCGGGGATCATCCCAAGATCACGCCCATCTTGTTTTTAACGCTGGGATTTGGCCTGATCGGTTTTCTGGATGATTATCTGAAAGTAGTGTTAAAGCGTTCTGACGGGCTGCTGGCCTGGCAGAAATTCCTGCTGCAGATCTTAGTGACAGCGATCTTTGCTTTTTATCTGCTCAACTATACGGATGTGCCGCTGACCATGCGGATCCCGTTCTGGAGCGGCCATTATTGGGATATCGGCTGGCTGGCGCTCCCTGTGATGTTCTTTGCCGTGATCGGGACGGTGAACGGTGTGAACTTTACAGACGGCCTGGACGGCCTGGCATCCAGCGTTACGATCATGGTGGCGGTGTTCTTTACGGTCGTCTCTATCGGACTTGACAGCGGTGTGGAACCGATCACCTGTGCGGTGGTGGGGGGCCTGATGGGCTTCTTGCTGTTCAATGTGTTCCCTGCCCAGGTATTCATGGGGGATACGGGATCTTTGGCGCTGGGCGGGTTCGTGGCGGGCACGGCCTATATGCTGCAGATGCCTCTGTTCATCTTACTGGTAGGTTTTATCTATCTGGTGGAAGTGGCTTCCGTGATGATACAGGTCAGTTATTTCAAAGCGACCCATGGGAAGCGGATCTTTAAGATGGCGCCCATCCATCACCATTTTGAACTCTGCGGATGGTCAGAGACACAGGTGGTGGCGGTATTCGCTGTATTGACGGCACTCTTATGTCTGGTGGGCCTGATGGCTCTGTAAAGGGGGATGGAAAATGGATCTTTCAGGAAAAAAGGTGTTGGTGTTCGGTTCCGGCGTGAGCGGGATCGGGGCGGCAGACTTGTTGGCTGCGATGGGGGCCTGTCCCATCATCTATGACGGAAATGAGAAACTGGAGAGAGAAACGGTACTCCGTAAGATCAAAGGCGGCTACATACCTGAAATATATATGGGCGGACTGCCTGTTGAGGTGGAGGACAAGCTGGATCTTGTCGTCCTGAGTCCGGGCGTCCCCACGGGTATCCCTATGGTAAAAGGATTTTATGAGAAGGGTATCCCTGTGTGGGGGGAGGTGGAGCTGGCTTACCAGGTAAGCCCCTCCCGGAGAGTACTGGCCGTCACCGGGACGAATGGAAAGACTACCACGACCGCCCTTTTGGGGAAGATCATGTCGGACTATGGAGAGTCAGTGTTCATAGTCGGCAATATCGGGACCCCTTATACGTCCGTGGCTCTTTCCATGAGAGAGGAAAGTGTGACGGTAGCGGAGATCAGCAGTTTCCAGTTGGAGACGATCGAGACATTTGCGCCAAATGTGAGCGCCATCTTAAATATCACCGAGGATCATCTGGACAGGCATCATACCATGGAGGAATACATCCGTGTGAAGGAGTCTATCACCAGAGGGCAGACTGCAGATGACATATGTGTACTGAATCATGAAGATGATGTCCTGCGGGCGTTCGGGAGGCAGATGACGCCCCGCTGCATCTATTTTTCTAGTCAAAGAGAACTCTTGGAGTCTTCCCCTTCTATCTTTTTGAGGGATACATCCCAGGGGACGTGGATCATCTGGAGAGAGGCAGGACAGGAGACGCCAGTAGTGGAGCTGGGATCCCTAAAGCTCTTGGGCCGGCATAATCATGAAAATGTGATGGCAGCCGTGGCCATGGCTCACAGCGCGGGAGTGCCGATGGAGAGTATCCGCAAGAGTATCTGTGCTTTCCAGGCAGTGGCCCATCGGATCGAATATGTGACGGAAAAAAACGGCGTGGCTTATTACAATGATTCCAAGGGGACGAACCCGGATGCGGCGATCAAGGGTATCCAGGCGATGGAGCGCCCCACCTATCTGATCGCGGGAGGATATGACAAAGAGGCGGATTATGGGGAATGGATCCGTTCTTTTGATGGAAAAGTCAGGAGCCTCATCCTGATCGGGCAGACCAGGGAGAAGATCGCCCAGGCAGCCAGGAGAGAAGGATTTACGGACATATCCATGGCAGAAGACCTTGAAGATGCAGTCCGTATCTGTGCAGAGAAGGCACATCCAGGGGAAGCGGTCCTCCTTTCTCCGGCCTGCGCCAGCTGGGGGCAATTTCAGGATTATGAACAAAGAGGTGATATGTTCAAGGAGTATGTACATAAATTATAATAAGGATGTTTGAAGAGGAGCAGATCATTGCCTTCGGAAAGAAAAACAGATAAGACCTTATTGATACTCGTACTGATCCTTGTCATCCTCGGACTTGTGATCTTATATAGTACCAGTGCATACAATGGGCGGGTCAAATTCCATGACTCCGCCTATTATTTTAAGAAACAGCTCTTCGCCACAGCTCTGGGATTGGCGGGTATGTATCTTGTCTCCCATATAGATTACCACAGGCTGGTACAGATGGCCCCTTTATTTTATGGGGTGTCGCTCATCCTCTCCACAGCGGTCCTCTTTTTCGGCCAGGAATATAACGGGTCAAAACGCTGGCTGGCTCTGGGGCCGCTCTCCTTTCAGCCCTCTGAATTTGCGAAGCTGGCAGTCATCTTGTTCCTGGCGTACAGGATTGAAAAGACGAAAGGGAAGACGACAGGCATCTGGTTCATGTGCAAGATCATGCTGTGGCTGCTCCCGATCGTGGGGCTTGTGGGAACGAATAACTTAAGTACCGCGATCATCATATTGGGTATCGGCGTGATCTTGATCTTTGTATCCAATCCGAAATATCTCCAGTTCATCGGGCTGGGCGCGGGCGGGATCGGGTTCATGGGTATCTTCCTCGCCATGGAGAGCTACCGTCTGGAGCGTCTGGCAGTCTGGCGCGATCCTGAGAAATACGAGAAAGGATTCCAGACGATCCAGGGGCTGTATGCGATCGGCAGCGGCGGGATCTTCGGCATGGGGCTGGGCAGCAGCCTGCAGAAGCTGGGATTTGTGCCGGAGGCCCAGAATGATATGATCTTCTCTATCATCTGTGAAGAGACGGGGCTTGTGGGGGCGGCTCTCGTCATGCTGGTCTTTGGGCTCCTCTTGTGGAGGCTGATGGTGGTCTCTACACATGCGCCGGATCTTCTGGGCGCGATGATCGCTGTGGGTATCCTGGGACATATGGCGATCCAGGTCATACTCAACATCGCAGTGGTGACCAACACCATCCCGAACACAGGGATCACCCTCCCCTTCATCAGCTACGGGGGGACGTCGGTCTTGTTTTTGCTCAGTGAGATGGGTCTTGCCCTGAATGTGAGCCGTCACAAAAAATAAAGGATGTGCATAGGATAATCCATAAGAGTGCGCGGTTGAGAGATGCTGCGGGAAGTTTTCGAGGTGTTGGATTTGAAAAATATCCGGATATGGGGCGGCCGCCCGTTGGAGGGTACGGTCAATATACAGGGATCAAAGAACGCAGTGCTGCCTATGATGGCGGCGGCAGTATTACATAAAGGCGTCACAGTCCTGCACGGCTGTCCGAGGATCGCAGATGTTTTTTGCATGGAGAAGATCTTGAGCCATCTGGGTGCGAAGATCTCCTGGAAAGGAAATTCACTTTACCTGGATTGTTCCAGCCTTAAAAATACAGATATACCGGAGCAGTATGCCTGTCAGATGCGCTGCTCCATTATCTTACTGGGAGCTTTGCTTGGGCGTTTTGGGAGAGGTGCGATCGCACCGCCGGGCGGATGCGTGATCGGAGAACGGCCTATAGACCTGCATCTGTCCATGTTGGAGGCGTTGGGGACACATATAGAAGAACATGAGGATCTGCTGAGAGCATATGCTCCCGATCTGCACGGAAGGGATCTCCGGTTCCAGCAGCAGAGCGTAGGTGCCACAGAACATGGGATCATCACAGCTGTCCTGGCGAAGGGTGTCACATATCTAGAAAACTGTGCCCGGGAACCGGAGATCCTGTGGCTGGCGAGATTTTTGAACGGTATGGGTGCATCTGTGAAGGGAGCGGGGACCGGAGAGATCCTGGTGGAAGGTGTGGCTGCGCTGAGGGACAGCGTGTTCACAGTCCCTCCGGACCGGATCGTGGCGGGCACATATCTCTGCGCCGCTGCGGCTACCAGAGGAAAGATCTGCATAGAAAACCCGCCTGTCTCAGAGCTGCCCTCATTTCTCGGCATCTATGGGAAAATGGGTGGACAATATGATATGGTCGGTGGTAAACTGATAGCAGATGCTTCCAGAGCGTACGGCCCTATCACACGTCTGGAGACAGAAGTCTATCCAGGTTTTTCTACGGATCTGCAGTCTCCGGTGATGGCGGTCCTTTCTCTGGCCAGAGGAAAGAGCCATATCCGGGAAAATATCTTTGAGGACCGGTTCCGGGTGGCAGAAGATCTGGTCCATATGGGGGCGCATATCCGTATCAACGGCAGGGATGCGTATATAGACGGGACAGAGAGGCTGCGCGGATGCCGGGTCACCGCACAGGAACTGCGGGGCGGCGCGGCACTGATCCTGGCGGGGCTGGCCGCGGAGGGTGAGACGACGGTAGAAAATTTCCAATTGGTAGAGCGGGGATATGAACATATCCAGGAGGATATCCGCTGCTTAGGCGGGACTGTCTCCGTGGAAGAGATATAGGAGTTTGGACGTACAGTACAGAGGCTCTTCCAGACACGCCCTGGGGAAAGGTTTGGTGCAAAAGATGAGGGATCGCACGTACGAGCATGCAGGAAGAGAAAAGAAGAAAAAGCACACAGTGGCAGGCCTGATCCTGCTCTTGGTAGCAGGGGTGCTGTTCTGGGCCTGGTCCTTTTTCAAGATCGAAGATGTGGAAGTGGTAGGGAGTACCCATTATTCTGAAGAACAGATAAGAAAGATCGTGCTGAGGGGTCCTTTGGCGGAAAATTCTGTCCTGGCTCCCCTTTTGTGTTCCAGGGACCGGACGGAAGAGATATCGTTCATAGACGCTGTAGAAGTCAGTTATGTAGATCCGCATGAAGTGCTGATCAGTGTGAAAGAAAAACAGTCCATCGGCTGTGTCCGTTACCTGGATTGCTATGTATATTTTGACCATGAGGGCAGAGTGATCGAATCCTCGGTGGAAAAGGATGGGGAGATCCCATATTATGAGGGGATGGAACCGGAATATATATGTATGGACCAGCTGCTCCCGGTAAAGGATGAACGTTTCCTGGATACAGCCATCAGTCTTTCCCAGATATTCCAGACAGGGCTGCAGAATCCCGACCGGATCCAGATGGATGGAAGATCAGTGCTCAACCTCTTTTATGGGGAGATCCAGGTGAGATTGGGCAAGGATAAGTATCTGGATGATAAAATGGCCCGCATGGAAGCGATCCTCCCTATGTTAGAGGGGCAGAAGGGGATCCTCCATCTGGAGAATATCACCGCAGAGAAAAAAACGATCACTTTTGAAAATGCAGAAGGTGCTGTTAGAAAAAATTAAAAAAATAAAGAAATGGTTGATAAATCTTGTAAAAAAATATATTATAAGAATAGAGTTTAAGATAACCCTGGAAGAAAAAGTAAACTACGAGATATAGAGACGATGTATGAAAGTACCCATGTGCGTGCCAGTTTTATGATCGAGAGGGGAGCGGTATGCCAAAGGGGAAAAGGCGAAGGGGAAATAAAAAGGGGAATAAAGGAGGAAGTACGTTGTTAGAGATTATGACAAACGAGGCCGAATCATCCGCGAAGATCATCGTGATCGGAGTTGGCGGTGCAGGTAATAACGCGGTTAATAGAATGGTGGAGGAAGCGATCGCCGGGATCGAATTTGTTGGGGTCAATACAGACAAGCAGGCACTTGCGCTGTGTAAAGCGCCTACTGTCCTCCAGATCGGGGAGAAGCTGACGAAGGGTCTGGGTGCGGGCGCTCAGCCGGAGGTGGGCAAGAAAGCAGCAGAAGAGAGTATCGAAGAATTGAAGCAGCTGATGGAAGGTGCTGATATGGTCTTCGTCACCTGTGGCATGGGCGGCGGTACCGGGACGGGTGCGGCGCCGATCGTGGCAGGCGCGGCAAAAGAGATGGGTATCCTCACTGTGGGTGTGGTGACGAAGCCTTTCCGTTTTGAGGCAAAAACGCGGATGAACAATGCGCTGATGGGTATAGAGAATTTAAAAGAAAATGTAGATACATTGATCGTCATACCCAATGACAAACTCTTGGAGATCGTGGACAGGCGTACGACCATGCCGGAGGCATTGCGGAAGGCAGATGAAGTGCTGCAGCAGGCGGTGCAGGGCATCACAGACTTGATCAACCTGCCGGCGCTGATCAATCTGGACTTTGCGGATGTCCAGACAGTCATGACGAACAAAGGGATCGCACATATCGGTATCGGCGAGGCAAAAGGCGACGAGAAGGCATTGGAAGCCGTGGAACAGGCAGTATCCAGCCCATTGTTGGAGACCACTATAAAGGGTGCTTCCCATGCGATCATCAATATATCCGGCGATATCTCCCTGATGGATGCCAACGATGCGGCAAGTTATGTGCAGGAGCTGACCGGGGAAGAAGCCAATATCATATTTGGCGCGATGTATGATGATACAGTGGCAGATGCGGCACGTATCACAGTGATCGCCACAGGATTGGACGAGCCGCAGCCCAATAAACTGGGCGGCTATGGGATGAGGAGCGCATCCTCTCCTTTCGGAGGACCGGCCAACAGGACGACAGGGAGCCGGATCAATACAGGGGCAGGCAGTACAACATCCAAAGATGTGGCAAGTACGCCAGCGGGAAAAACTTCCCCGGCCAGAGGGAATATACCGAATCTCAACATCCCCCACGTGGATACTGCAGTGCCAAAAGTACCCACGAGTACAGTACAGAAGAAAGACATCCAGATACCGGATTTCCTCAAACGATGATCTTATGAGGACAGGGGAGCCATGAGCGCTCAAGGGAAACAGGCTGTATAGACGGCCTGTTTTTATCGTATCAGATCCTCTGGGCGACGCCCAGCGCACGAGACCGGGTAAGCCGGACGCTTTTGTTTTTTTGCAGGATATCTCGTGAAAAGATAAGATCGCTGTATGATCTGCCGATCTTTGAGTATACTAGTGTACTGTACCATTCATTTTCAGCAAGACTCCTTGCCCGATCTTTCATCAGACTGTGTTGGCTTCGACCAACGATGTCACCGCATCGCTCCATTCAGCCGCCTTGCTGCTGAAAGATCCTTCAGCGGATCTTTGCTAAACATGAACGGTACATGAGTCTAGTGACAGGTTGATCTCTATAATAGATCGTGCCGGATATCTTGTCACTCTGCAAGGCGGAGGAATGAGGCGCAGCGGTGGCTGCGGCGATCAACGGTGCTATGTGCCCAGTGGCACATGTTCACCACGGACTGGAATGGAGTGTAGATCAACACAGCAGATGGCAAAGTAAGCGGTACGATCGTTAATAGAAGTCACCTGGTCACTACACTAAGGAGTGTCTTAAAGATCATTTAGAGAAAATCAGGAGGTGGAGATTATGCCAGCATTAAAATGTTCAGCGATCACATGTGTCTACAACAAACAGGAATTGTGTTCCAAAGGGGATATCCAGGTGACCGGCAATACAGCCGATACACCAGACCAGACATGCTGCGGGAGCTTTCAGGAGAGAAAAGGTGAGAGTATGACAGCTTCCTGTGCCAGCGGCTGTGGCTGCGAGACGATCAATGTAGACTGCGAGGCATGTAAATGTATGTATAATGACGACCGTAAATGCAGCGCTTCTCAGATCGGTATCGCAGGACCAGGTGCGACCAATAGCCAGCAGACGATGTGCGGCACATTCCGCTGCAAATAGGAGCGGTAAACAGATAGATACAAAAGGTTTGTGGTACGAAAGATGCATGTGCCACAAACCTTTTGTATTATGTATGACGGGGACTATGAGATCTTTCGTTTCAGGTCTTTTACATCACTTTCTAACATCCGGACCCGGATGGACAGCATCTCCACTTCGTTGCTCGGTTTCATGGCATCGTGCAGGTTCCGGGACAGATCCAGATGGCCTTCTGCCACACGCTGGATATTGACCCTGATCTCGTTTTCAAGTATCGTGTAGATGCGGTCGATATCATTTTTTAGAAAGTTTGTTGTAGTCTTGATGTCTTTGACGTCCTTTTCCAAAGAATCGATCTTGGTCTCCAGGGAGTCGATCTTACTGACTGAAGTTTTAAGATCTCTGACGTCTTTTTCCAGGAGATCGATCTTGCTGACTGAGGTTTTAAGATCTCTGACGTCTTTTTCCAGAGAATCGATCTTGCCGATCGATGTTTTGAGGTCTTTCACGTCTTTTTCCAGAGAGTCGATCTTCTCGATCTTACTGAGGATCAAGTCTAATTTCTGGCTGTCTGTCATATCATCACGCTCCTTCTTGTGAGGGGTGTACAAGTACTTATGTCAAGCATTATATCACATATGGATCATACAGTCAATCCTGATCTTTTTTCCACATCTTTCGGAATCCTGCCGGTGATACATTTTCGATCTTCTTGAACATCCTTGAAAAATAATTGGCATCCTCCACCCCGCATTGCTGGGCGATCGTCTGGATCGGGAGTGTGGAAAAGCGCAGCAGGTGTTTGGCCTGGGTGATGCGGAGCTGCTGGATATAACTGTTGATGGAGAGGCCGTGATCCCTCTTAAAGACTCTGGTCAGATGGAACTTGTTGATATAGAAAGTCTGTGCCAGGGTGTCCAGGGAGATCTTCTCTGTATAGTGTTTGTCGATATAGTCTTTTACTGCTTGGATATCACATTTAGGATGGGTATGTCCGGAAGGGGAATGAGCCGATGGATCCCAGCTCTCCTCCATCAGGAGGCTCAGAAGGGCAGTGAGCTTCTCATAGATCTTCATATCCCGGATATACAGGTCTGAGGCGGCGATCTTGTGCAGTCCTTCCAATAGATCCTGATATTTCTGCGGATATTGGGAGGTAAAACAGGGGAGTCCGCCCCGCTGTCGATATTTATTATAGATCCCGTTCATATTGGAGCCGTAGAAATGCACCCATTTCAGCCGCCACAGGTCGTCAGCGTCGGTCAGATGGTAATAAGGCTTCCGGCAGTCCAGGAAAGCACAGTCTCCGGCAGATAAGAGATAGTCCTTCTTTTCAAGATTGACTTTTCCACTGCCCTCCAGCACAAGAAAAAACAAGTAAGAATCCAGGCCTTCCCGATAGTTTGTATGGGCTTTTAAAGCTTTTAACTCCCCGATCTCCTGCAAGTGGATCGTGTTGGCCTTTGCAAATGCAGAGGCAGTATAGATGATGCGGTCAGACTGGACAACAAGGCCGTCGTCGAACATAGGAGTCTTCATGGTCGTTCACCTTTCCCAGGATGTATGGTCTTTTCTATCGATCATAACAGAAGATCGTCAGTGAAACAATAGGAAAGTCAATATAATGCTATAAAACCTCAATATGCTGCATGTATCCATGCCAGATGAAGGGTTATAATAAGCCATTATAAAATACGGACATAAAAAAAAGGAGAAGATACCGGTTATGAAGAAAGCATTGATCACAGGGATCACCGGCCAGGACGGTTCATATCTGGCAGAGTTTCTATTAGATAAACAGTATGAAGTCCACGGGATCGTACGGCGGTCCTCCCTCTCCAATACAGGACGGATCGATCATTTACTGGAGGATGGATCGATCATCCTCCACGACGGTGACCTGTCGGATTCCTCATCCATCATACGCATCATCAATATTGTCCAGCCGGATGAGATCTATAACCTGGCGGCCCAGTCCCATGTGCAGGTCTCATTCGATGCGCCGGAATATTCAGGTGATGTGGACGCTCTGGGTGTCCTGCGTATATTGGAAGCTATCCGTATCCTGGGACTCACAGAGAAGACCAGGTTTTACCAGGCATCTACTTCAGAGCTTTACGGAAAAGTGGAAGAGATACCGCAAAACGAAGAGACGCCTTTCCATCCATACAGTCCCTATGCGGTGGCCAAACAGTATGGCTATTGGATCACAAAAGAATACAGAGAGGCCTACGGCATCTTTGCGGTAAATGGTATCTTGTTCAATCATGAGTCGGAACGTCGGGGTGAAAATTTTGTCACCAGGAAGATCACCCTGGCCGCCGGGCGCATCGCCTGCGGCCTCCAGGAGAAACTGCAGCTGGGAAATATGGATTCCCTGCGGGACTGGGGGTATGCGAAAGATTATGTGGAATGCATGTGGCTGATGCTCCAGCATGAGCGGCCGGAGGATTTCGTGATCGCCACCGGCGTACAGCATACGGTGCGGGATTTTACAGATAAGGCATTCCGGGCGGTGGGGATAGGACTCCGTTGGGAAGGCACAGGCCTGGAGGAGAGAGGCATTGATGTGGAGACAGGAAAGATCCTGGTGGAAGTCAATGAAGCCTGGTTCAGGCCCACGGACGTGGACAACCTGTTGGGCGATCCCACAAAGGCAAAGACAGTCCTCGGATGGGATCCACAGAAGACCAGTTACGAGGGATTGGTCAAGATCATGGCTGGACACGATCTTGAGCAGGCGAAAAAAGAAGCAGCGATGAAAAGAGCAGTCGGTTAAACGGGGGAAGAGATGGAAAAAGGAGCAAAGATATACGTCGCAGGTCACAGGGGGATGGTAGGTTCAGCCATCGTGCGTGCCCTTGAAGGACAGGGATATACAAATATCATCACCAGGACCCACCAGGGACTGGATCTGTGCAGGCAGCAGGAAGTAGAGGATTTTTTTGCGGAGGAGAGACCGGACTATGTTTTCCTGGCGGCTGCTAAAGTAGGGGGGATCATGGCCAATCAGGAGGCGTTGGCAGATTTTATGTATGAGAATGTTATCCTGGAGATGAATGTGATCCATGCAGCCTGGCAAAACGGCTGTAAAAAACTATTGTTTTTGGGGTCCTCCTGTATCTATCCCAGGATGGCGCCCCAGCCTATGCAGGAGTCCTGCCTTCTCACATCAGAGCTGGAGAAGACAAACGAAGCCTATGCGCTGGCCAAGATCGCAGGGCTGAAATACTGCGGATATCTTAATCGTCAGTACGGTACAGATTATATATCAGCTATGCCCACGAATCTATACGGGCCGAATGACAATTATCATCCCACACACAGTCACGTGCTGCCGGCTCTGATCCGCAGGTTCCACGAAGCAAAAGAAAACGGGGCAGAGGAAGTGACCTGCTGGGGGACAGGGGAACCCCTGCGGGAATTTCTCTATGTGGACGATCTTGCAGACGCCTGTGTGTTCCTGATGGACCACTACTCGGGCGATGAGACAGTCAATGTGGGGACAGGAAAAGAGCTGACGATCAAAAAACTGACCGGGATCGTGGCAAAAGTTGTGGGCTATGAGGGAAAGATCTTGTGGGATGTGTCCAGACCAGATGGGACACCCCGGAAACTCTTAGATGTATCAAAGATAGAAAAACTTGGCTGGAGATATAAAACAGAGCTGGAAGAAGGCATCCGTCTGGCGTATGAGGACTTCCTGCACAATCCGATGAGGGCAGAGCGATGAACATCATCTTATTATCTGGCGGCTCGGGGAAACGCCTGTGGCCGCTGTCAAATGACATCCGTTCCAAACAGTTTATCAAGATATTCAGAAACGGAGACGGTACATATGGCTCCATGGTACAGCGGGTACACCGCCAGATCTGCAGGACGATCCCGGATGCCGCGGTCACTATCGCCACATCGAAGACACAGGTCTCGTCCATCCGGAATCAATTGGGAGAAAATGTGGATATATGCGTGGAACCATGCAGAAGAGACACATTCCCGGCGATCGCCCTGGCCGCCTTGTATCTGCGCGATGTAAAAGGGGTGGGTGCAGGAGAGCCAGTCGTGGTATGTCCGGTGGATCCCTATGTGGACGAGGGGTATTTTGAGACCATCGCCAGATTGGGAGAACTGGTCAGGACAGGGAGCACCAGCCTGGCGCTGATCGGCATAGAGCCCACATACCCCAGTGAAAAATATGGATACATCATCCCCAGTACCCAGGATCTTGTCAGTGCAGTCCAGGCTTTTAAAGAGAAGCCAGATCAAGGACTGGCGAGGAAATATATAGAAAAAGGAGCTTTGTGGAACGGGGGCGTATTCGCCTTTAAGCTCCAGTATATCTGCGACAGGGTACGGGAACAGACGGGGATCAGAGCCTACGAGGATCTGCTCTCTCAATATGAGTCTCTGGAGAAGATCAGTTTTGATTACGCTGTGGCGGAAAAGGAAGAAAATATACAGGTGCTGCGGTTTAAGGGCAAATGGAAGGATCTGGGGACCTGGAATACCCTTACGGAAGCCATGGATGACCAGGTGGTGGGCGAAGCCCTGTATGACGAGACCTGTGAAAATATCCATGTGATCAATGAATTAAACGTACCGATCGTATGCATGGGTATCAAAAATGCTGTAGTGGCTGCCAGTGCGGAAGGCATCCTGGTATCGGACAAAGAACGGTCAAGCCATATCAAGCCGTATGTGGATAAGATCGATCAGCAGATCATGTTTGCTGAGAAATCCTGGGGGAGTTTCCAGGTGGTGGATGTGGAAGAGGGCAGCATGACCATCAAGATCACGCTGAACCCGGGTCATGGGATGAATTACCACAGCCATGACCACAGAGACGAAGTGTGGACGGTCATCGCAGGCAGGGGAAAGACGATCGTGGACGGCATGGAACAGCCTGTATCTCCGGGGGACGTGGTCACCATAGAGGCGGGATGCAGACATACGATCATCGCAGAAACGGAATTGAAAGTGGTGGAAGTACAGTTGGGTCAGGAGATCAGCGTACATGACAAGAAAAAATACAAACTGGACAGCTAGCCCTTTTCTGCTCAGGCCTGCGGGGAAAGATTATCTGTGGGGAGGGACCCGTCTGAATGATGATCTTCGGAAAGATATACCCATGGATCCTCTGGCAGAGACCTGGGAGTGTTCCACCCATCCGGATGGTCTGAGTGTGGTGGCACTGGGGACATACGCGGGCAAAACACTCAAAGAAGTGCTGGATCTGCATCCGGAGTATCTGGGCACCCATCCGGCCGCTGACGGGGGCATCCCCATCCTGGTCAAATTCATAGACGCGAAAGAAGACCTCTCCATACAAGTGCATCCCGATGATGCATATGCCGCAGAAAAAGAAGACGGATCTCTTGGGAAAACAGAGATGTGGTATGTGATCGACGCAGAAGAGGACACACAGATCTTTTACGGATTCAGTCATGACATCACACGGGGGACATTGGCGAAAAGTCTGCAGGATGGCAGTGTAGAGAAGTATCTGCAGAGAGTAAGGGCAGAGAAAGATGATGTCTTTTTTGTCAGAGCGGGTACAGTCCATGGGCTCGGCGCAGGGGCATTGGTGGCTGAGATCCAGGAATGTTCCAACATCACATATCGTATGTACGACCATGGGCGGGTAGATAAAAATGGAAAAGGGCGGGAACTCCACATAGAAAAAGCGCTGGATGTGGCAGACCTGTCCGGCAGTGACAGACCCCGGCAGCCCATGCGTGTATTGCGATACAAGAAGGGGAGTGCCGCAGAACTGCTGTGCAGGTGCAAATATTTCCAGGTGGAGCGGATGCTGCTCAATACAGAACACTGCCGGGAGATGGTAGATCATCAGACACAGGAAAATTCCTTCCAGGTCCTGCTGTGCCTGAAAGGCTGCGGGAGCCTGTTCATGGAAAGAGCAGAGGATACGGATGAGGGATATATCAATTTTTTTAAAGGCGACTGTGTATTTATACCGGCCCGGTCGGCGCCCTTAAAACTCCATGGGAATGCACAGATATTAGTGATCAGCTGTTAGAGGGTTTTCAGACACACTTTAGATGATTTGCATTTTCCGTGCGGCAGTAGTATAATGCATGTAGACTACAGACGATATGGAAGATGCGGGAGGGACGATGGATAGAGCACAGGAAGTGTTGAAACAATATTTTGGATATGAAGGGTTCAGAGAGGGGCAGGCGGAGCTGATCGAGGCTGTGAGCCAGGGGCGGGATGTGCTGGGCATCATGCCTACAGGTGCAGGCAAATCCATGTGTTTTCAGATCCCTGCCCTCGTGATGGAGGGGATCACGCTGGTGATCTCTCCGCTCATATCCCTTATGAAAGACCAGGTACGGGCGTTGAACCAGGTGGGGATCCACGCAGCGTTCCTCAACAGTTCCCTGACTGCGGGGCAGTATCAGAAAGCACTGGGCCTGGCAAGACAGGGACAGTATAAGATCATCTATGTGGCGCCGGAGCGGCTGGAGTCCCAGGGATTTTTGAGCTTTGCGCTGGATCCGCAGGTCACGATCTCATTTTTGGCGGTGGATGAGGCACACTGTGTATCCCAATGGGGCCAGGACTTCAGGCCAAGTTACCTGAAGATCCTGGATTTTCTGGAGAAACTGCCTTACCGGCCGGTGATCGGTGCATACACAGCGACAGCCACCCCGGATGTACGGGATGATATACTCGACATCCTGCAGCTGTGCGATCCGAAGATCATGACCACAGGGTTTGACAGGAAAAATCTGTTCTTCTCTGTGGAAAAACCTGCAGATAAATACCAGTCCCTGCTCTCTTATCTACATAAAAAAGAAGCACAGATGCCCGGGGTCAGCGGGATCATCTATTGTCTGACGCGAAAGAAAGTGGAGGAACTCAGTTACCAGCTCCGGGAGGAAGGGATCTCTGTCACCAGATACCATGCAGGCTTATCTGACGAGGAGCGGCGGCAGAACCAGGAAGATTTTATCTATGACCGGAAACAGGTGATGATCGCTACGAATGCTTTTGGCATGGGGATCGATAAGTCGGATGTGCGTTTTGTGGTCCATTACAATATGCCGAAAAATATGGAGAGCTATTATCAGGAAGCCGGACGTGCGGGACGGGACGGGGAACCTTCAGAATGTGTCCTGTATTATGAGCCGATGGATGTGCGCACCGGCCGTTTTTTTATCGACAACAGCGAGGCTGACCAGGAGCTGGATGAGGTGACCAGGAAGATCGTACAGGAGAGGGACAGGGAGCGTCTGCGCCAGATGTCCTTTTATTGTTTTACCAGTACCTGTCTGCGGGAATACATCCTAAATTATTTTGGCGAGAAACGCGCGGGATATTGCGGGAACTGCCAGAACTGCCTGACCCAGTATGAGGATGTGGACATCAGCCGGGAGGCGGCCTGTGTGTTATCCTGTATACAGGCCAACCGGATGGCATATGGCATCACGATGATCGTGGATATCCTGCGGGGCAGCAAGGGGCAGAGGATCTTGAGCAAGAACCTGGATGAAAATCCTGGATACGGAAAACTGGCGCATCTATCGGTGACCAGGCTGCGCCAGATCATCCGGGAGATGGAGATGCAGGAGTTTCTGTCTACCAGCGATGGAGATTATCCGGTGCTGGTACCCGGGCCCCGGGCGGAGGATCTGGCGTCCAGCAGTCCGCTGATCATGAAGCTGGCTAAAGAGCAGGAAGAGAAAAAAGAAGAGTCCGCTGGACATAAAAGAAAAAAAGGCACGGCTGCCGCTGTACTCTCTGAAGCGGATAACAGACTGTTCGAGGAACTGCGGGCACTGCGCAGGGAGATCGCCCGGGAAGAAGATGTGCCGCCGTATCTTGTCTTTTCGGATAAAACACTGGTGGATATGTGTGTGAAGAAGCCGGAAGATGAAGAGCAGATGCTGGGAGTCTCTGGCGTGGGGAGATTCAAGCTTGAAAAATATGCCAAACGGTTCCTGGCATGTATCCGCCAGCATGGTCCAGAGCGTGTTTGAAAACCTCAAATATCCTTAAATCATAGAAAATTTACAGATAATAGATGAGTACATTCCAAAAACAGCGTTTTAAGGGGTCCGGGGGAAATCCGCAATCCCCCGGCGCTTTTGGTACTTTTCTCGTAGAAAAGTACATAGAAAAAATTGAGCAGCTGAGGATTGTATCAAATACTTGTAAAACTCAAACTATTTACAGAATTTTTAAGGTTTTAAAATACACTTTAGACAAAATCTGACAGCGATGTAGTGGTATCGGTTAGAAATTTTAACAACGCAATGGTGCGGGTCAGGCAAAACATTACTCTAATTTCTAGACGGATGAAGTACTAGAGCGTGTTTGAAAAATGTATTCCTGATAAAAATTGTACAGATTTAGATACATGGATAAAATCTGGAAAAAATCAGTTGCCTGGGAAAAGAGAAGAAGTTATAATAGATGGAGTACATTTTGGACAGGATAAAAAGGAGGTATATTTTAATGGTAAGTCATGTAACAGATTCCATTTACTATGTAGGTGCAAATGACCATGATGTAGACCTGTTTGAAGGACAATATGTGGTACCCAACGGGATGGCATATAATTCCTATGTGATCAAAGACGACCAGATCACAGTCATGGACACCATCGACAAAAAGAAGACGAAAGAATGGCTGTCAAATATCGAAGAAGTCTTAAACGGCGCACTGCCCAACTATCTGGTGGTACAGCATATGGAGCCGGACCATGCAGCATCCATCGAGGCATTCGTGAATAAATATCCCTCTGCGACTGTTGTGGGCAACGCCAAGACTTTCGTGATGATGAGGCAGTTTTTCCCGGGGATGCAGATGGAACATACTCTGGAAGTAAAGAATGGCGATACACTCTCTCTGGGCAGCCATACACTGACTTTCGTGTTCACTCCTATGGTACACTGGCCGGAAGTCATGATGACATATGAATCCAGCGAGAAGATCCTCTTCTCTGCCGACGGTTTTGGGAAATTCGGTGCATTGGATGCAGATGAGGACTGGGCATGTGAGGCACGTAGATACTACATCGGCATTGTGGGCAAATACGGAAAACAGGTGCAGAATGTACTGAAGAAAGCTGCAGGGCTTGATATCGCGATCATCTGCCCGCTGCATGGACCTGTGCTGACAGAGGACTTAGGCTATTATCTGAACCTGTATGATATCTGGTCAAGCTACAGACCGGAAAATGAAGGCGTCTGCGTCTGCTATACATCTGTATACGGCCATACCAAAGATGCGGTGGAACTGCTGTGCAAGAAGCTGGAAGAAGGCGGCGCGCCGAAGGTGGCATGCTTTGACCTTGCCAGGGACGATATGGCAGAAGCGGTGGAAGATGCTTTCCGTTATGACAAGCTGGTGCTGGCGACTACCACATACAATGCGGAGATCTTCCCGTTCATGAAGACATTCATCGATCATCTGGTAGAGAGGGATTATCAGAACCGCACCATCGCTCTGATCGAGAATGGTTCCTGGGCGCCGCGGGCGATCAAGGTCATGAAAGAAGCTTTCAAAGATTCTAAGAACATAACCTTTGCGAAGAACAACATCACGATCCTTTCCGCATTGAATACAGACACAAGAGCGCAGGTGGGAGAACTGGCAAAAGAACTCACAGAATCTTATTGTGCCGCTGACAATGTGGAAGCCGATAACATCGATCCTACCGCATTCTTCAATATCAGCTATGGTCTCTATGTGGTGACCACCAAGGACGCTGACGGCAAGGACAATGGTTTTATCTGCAACACAGTGACCCAGGTGACGAATACACCGAACCGTATCGCCGTGACAGTGAACAAGCAGAACTATTCCTGTGAGACGATCTCCAAGACAGGGCTGCTGAACGTGGCAACCTTATCTCAGGATGCACCTTTCTGCGTATTTGAAAATTTTGGTTTCCATTCCGGTAAAGATGTAGATAAGTTTGCAACTTTTGACCATGTACATCGTGCGACAAACGGGCTTTTGTTCCTGGATAAATACGCCAACAGCTATATTTCTGCGAAAGTGAGCAGTGAGATCGATCTGGGTACACATAAGATGTTCATCTGTGATGTGACAGAGAGCGCTGTACTCTCCAAGACAGAGACAATGTCCTATACGTATTATCAGGACAATGTGAAGCCGAAGCCGGATGCCGATAAGAAAGGCTTTATCTGCAATGTGTGCGGATACATCTACGAAGGCGACGAGCTGCCGGAAGACTTCATCTGCCCGTTATGTAAGCATGGTGTAGAAGACTTCGAGCGTTTGGGGTAGATCATATGGCTGTAAAGATAAAAAATGTGATGGAAGACATTGTGATCGACCGTATAGACAGTATCATGGAAAAAGCAGGGTGCTGTCGGTGTGACCAGTGTCAGTCCGATGTGGCGGCTTATGTGCTGAGCAAGCTGAAACCGAAATACGTGTCGACAGTGAGTGGAGAATTGTATTCAAAGTCTGTACAGCTGGATACAAATGTGAAAAATGAGATGGTACTCTTGATCGCAGAAGCTGTCCAGACCGTTATGCAGAAGCCGAGACATTAAACAGCATAGATATAAAGAGAGCAGGCATCGTTTTTTTGATGCCTGCTCTCTTTTGGCGGGTCCTATGGTCATAAGTGTTGATAATAAAAGACAGCCAGCTGTGTCCGGTCCCGGAGTTCCAGTTTATCCAGGATATTGCTGAGATAATTGCGCACAGTCCCTTCACTCAGATGCATCTTACCCGCGATCTCTTTATTGTTCAGGCCGTCGGCCACCAGGGTGATCAGTCCGTATTCTTTTTTCGTTATCCCCAGATCCGCATAAGAGAACTCTTTCTTTTTCTGCAGCAGGTCGGGGATCCTGGATACGATCTCCCGTCCAAAGACGGTCTGTCCGTTGCAGACGGCATGGAGAGCGGGGACGATGCTCGTATAGTCCTGTTTCAGCAGATATCCTTTTACCCCGATCTTCAATGCCTGTATGATGTACCCATCGTCAGAAAATGTGGTCAGGAGCAGGATGCGTGCCTGGGGATAGCGGGTGAGGATCTGTGAGGAAGCGTCCAGGCCGTCCGTGCCTTTCATACGGATGTCCATGAGCAGGACATCCGGCTGGTGAGTCTCATAAAGACGCAGTGCGTCAGCGCCATCTGTTGCTGTGGCACAGACATGTATGAGTCCATCCGCTTCCAAGATCGTTTTTAGTGCGGTGGATACAAGGATATCGTCGTCGATGATCGCGATCTTCATTATAGGCTCCTTTCTGTTTGTCCTCCGGGCTCTTTTGGTATGGTGATAAAGATCTGGAATCCCTTCTCAGTGTAGATCTGCATGGTGCCGCCTAAGGAGTCGGCACGGTCTTTCATATCCTTAAGGCCCATCCCGGAGGGGACGGTCTGTGTTTTTGAATGTCCATTATCTTTTATGGAGAGCTGATAGAGTCCCGGATGTTCCCGGAGGGTGATCCTGGCCAGGTCAGCGCTGCTGTGTCTGGCGATGTTGTGCAGGCCCTCTTTGACAATGGCGATCAGGCAGTGTTTTATCTCAGCGGGTATGTATCTGCCCATATCGTATTCCAGGTATACAGGACAGAAAGTGTGGGCAGCACATAGTCGTTCCAGAGTACTTTTCAGATCCACGGATCCGTCATGGAGGTCGTGGACGCTCTGGCGGATACTGTCCATGGCGGCGTGCAGGGTGTCTTCCAGTTGCTCCAGGGAACGACCCACAGCCGGATCTGTATTTATGGTCTTGACAGCGCCAGTCATGAGTATGGAGCAGGACAGCATGTGTCCCACGTGGTCATGGATCTCCCGTGCGATCCGGTTCCGTTCTTTAAGAGTAGCTGTATAGATCTCATTGTCCTGGTCTCTCAGGAGCATCTGATTTTTTTCTTTCAGTAACAGGTTCAGTTCTCTGCTGTTATCCCTTGTCCGATGGTATTCCCTCTCCAGAAAATGGATCTCACAGGTCCGGTGTTTTAACAAAGCTGCGGCAGCACATCCGGGGAGCTGTGCCAGGAGAAGGAGGATATTTCCCATATGTCCATGATACAGGCATAAGAGCAGCAGGAGGATCGTTGCAGCGATGTCTTTATACAGGAGCAGGTCATACAAGAACACAGGCAAAAAACATAAGAGCCGGGGGTAAAAAAATATGGCGGATAAAAACAGGACAGAAAAGATCCTGCGGCAGATCTGTCCCCGGGGAGAACTGTCCAAAGTGATATAGATGACCGTGCAGAGAGAGCCAATGAGAAATATAGTGTCGGGGCCTGTCCATAACAGGGCGCTGAAAGCATAGAGCAGCAGGAGAGCCTGGTCTTCGATCGTTTTCATATGATGGTCCCACCTCATGTATGTATTGACCATATTATAGATCTTTTAGAGCTATCCGGCAAGTGAGGGATCGAGGGGGAGCGGTCTTTTGATGACATTTGTCATAAAGGTGCTGACAGGGGGCACTTACATCCTGTGGCCTTTAAGGTTATACTGGATATATCAGAAAGATCAAATGAGCGAGGAGGATATCATAGATGGTAAAGATCCAAAACCTGGTCAAGCGATACGGCAGCCTGCTGGCCCTTGACCATTTGAACCTGGCTATAGAGGAAGGGGAAGTCTTCGGCCTGCTGGGACCCAACGGCTCGGGAAAGACGACGGCCATCAACTGTCTGTTAGCCCTTTTAAAATATGATAAAGGTTCTGTCACGGTCATGGGGGAGCTTATGGAGCCGGACAGCTACGATCTGAAAAAGAATATCGGTGTCGTGATGCAGGATGTAGCCGTGTTCGAGCAGCTGACGGTCAGAGAGAATATCGATTATTTCTGCGGATTGTATGTCCGGGACAAAAAAAGGCGGAAACAGCTGGTGGAGGAGGCCATACAGTTCGTGGGCCTGGAAGACTATACGAAGATGAGGCCGAAGAGATTATCCGGCGGTCTGCAGAGGAGGCTGAACATCGCCTGCGGGATCGCCCATCGTCCCAAACTGATCATACTGGATGAGCCCACAGTGGCCGTGGATCCCCAGAGCAGGAATAAGATCTTGGAAGGGATCCTTGCACTGAACAGGCAGGGTTCCACGATCATATATACGTCTCATTATATGGAAGAGGTGGAGCAGATCTGCAGCAGGATCGCCATCATCGACCATGGCCGTGTGCTGGCGTCGGGGACAAAAGAAGAGTTAAAAGAAATGATCAAGACGGGGGAGAAGATCACCATCGAGGCAGTCGCCCTGGAACAGGAGGATCTGGAAGATATCCGCAGGCTGCCCCATGTCTTTGACGTGTCCTATGAGGAGCAGGTCCTGGTCATCCGGTGCAGCAAGGCCAGACACAACCTGATCTGTGTGCTGGATCATCTCAAAGGAAAAGACCTTGCATTCGGCAAGGTATTTTCTGAGCTGCCAACCCTGAACGATGTGTTCCTGGAGATCACCGGGAAAGCGCTGCGGGACTAGAGAGGGGGTACGTGTATGCATTTGATAAGATATCGGATCATCCAGATCGTACGCCAGTGGAGCGTGATGTTCTGGGCGTTGGCGTTTCCTCTCATCTTAGGCACTTTTTTCTATATTTCCTTTGGCAGGGGAGGTATGGGGGAAGATATGGAGGAGATCCCTGTTGCGGTAGTGCGGGAAGGACAGGGATCTGTGGATACGGGAGCATTTATGGAGTTTTTGGAACAGATGGACGGTGAGATACTCCAGGTCGTCCAGATGGGAGAAAAAGAGGCACGGGAGGCTCTCCTGGGGGATGAGGTCGTCGGGATCTTCTATTGTCACAGAAGACCATCTCTGACGGTGGCTGGTCTTGGTATCAGCCAGAGCATCCTTAAATCTTTGATGGACGCCTATGATAAAAATGAAGCCATGCTCACAGCCGTCGCCCAGGAGCATCCTGAAAACTTCCCGAAAGCGATGGCGGCTATGGAACAGTGGCAGGAGACGACAGAAGATGTAGACGTCAAAGGGAAGACCCTGGATCCCAATATCACTTATTTTTTTGCATTGATCGCCTATGCCTGTCTGTCCGGAGCTTTTTTGGGTGTGCAGTCCAGCCTGGACAGCCAGGCGGATCTGTCAGCGCTGGGAGCGCGCAGGAGCGTCACGCCTACCCATAAACTCCGGCTAGTCCTGGTGGATATGGTGGTACTCTTTTTTATCCATTTGATCAATGTGCTGATCCTCACCTGTTACATCCAGTTTGTGCTGGGCATCGACTTGGGCAGTGACGTGGCCTCCATTGTGCTGGTGGAATGGATGGGCAGCATGATCGGGATCTCCATAGGCATCCTGATAGGTTGTATCAGAGGTCTGGGTGTGGGAGCCAAGATGGGAGTATGTGTACTGTTCACCTTATTCCCCGGGTTTTTGGCGGGTCTGATGTTCGGACAGATGAAAGATCTGGTGGAACACCACTGTCCCCTGGTGAACCGGATCAATCCGGCGGCAGTCCTGAGCGATGCCTTTTACAGCATCAGTGTCTATAACGACGGGGAAAGGCTCATACGGAGTGTGGGGATCTTGAGCGTCATGAGCGTGGGGATGGTCCTGGCCGCATATCTGGCAGTGAGGAGGGTGCGTTATGATAGTATTTAAATGTTTTTTGCGGCTGGTCAGGAGGAACAGCGGGATGATGCTCTTATATTTTATCATCTTCCTCACGATCAGTGTGAGCATACAGTTCATGACAGACGGGAAAGGTACGGGGGATTTCCAGGAAGAGAGTCTGGATCTTGCAGTCATAGACCGAGATGGAGGGACGCTGGCAAAAGAACTGGCCAGATATCTGGGGCATTACCATCATCTGGTGGATATCCCGGATGACGAGGATGTGATCCAGGAGGAATTATTTTATCGGAATGTGTATTATGTAGCGGTCATCCCCCAGGGAGTTGAAAGGAGTATGGAGATACAGGCGATCAAACTCCCCGGCACGGACAGCGCTTTCTATGTGGACCAGCAGATCGATCAGTACCTGAACCGGGTAAGAG
>CANTEW010000035.1 GCA_947652925.1 uncultured Lachnospiraceae bacterium | reverse complement strand
TACGCTGTCCACAAATTCCTTTGGGGTCACCTGGGCGTCTGCCGCTTTTAGTTCCACTTTCTGTCCATGTTCATCTGTTCCGGTCTGGAAAAACACATCGTATCCCTGCAGTCTTTTGAAACGGGCGATACTGTCTGCCAGGATCGCCTCGTAGGTGTTGCCGATGTGGGGCTTGCCGGAGGTATAGGTGATGGCTGTCGTCATATAAAATTTTTTCTTCTCCATAAGATCTCTCCTTTTTTTAATTTATATTCGTACTCCATCCGGTCAGAAATTAAAGTTCTGCTCTTCCTGATCTGCACCATTGCGACGTTAAGATCTCTGACTGGATGGAGTACTCGGATCGTCCATAAAACACAAAAACGCCTTCCCTCTGAGCGTAGATGCTCAAAAAGGAAGGCGAGAAAGACCGCGTTACCACTTCCGTTCACCTGTATCTCACAATACAAGCCTTATCAGGTACATATCATACCTTTTCGCTATAACAGGCGAATCCTGTCGCAGCCTTGCCGGGCGATCGCTGTGATCGGCCGTCGGTTCGGTGCGCCCCTCGGGAGCCATGTTCCACACGGTATCCATACATCCCCTCTCAGCTCCTGGAAATCCTTGCAAGGCCTTTCCATTGTGGGATCTCTCTGTGGTATATCACCCCGGTGTACTCTCTCCGTCTTTGTGTTTATGATCATTGCATTAGGATATCATAGTACTATCTGTTTGTAAATTGTTTTTTTTAAATTTATCATGTAAAAATCTATCATGGAGGATCTGCTCTGCTTGTGTTCATACCCGACTTTATGTTACAATAATGTTAACATAGTAGTGATAGGACAGGAGGGTTTATGAAAAATAAGAAAAGACTTCTGGTATCAATATTGAGTTTCAGCATGACGATAGGGAACAGCCCTGTTTTTACCTCTGCCCAGAATCTCCAGCAGCTGGATCATATCTTGGGCAGACCAATGGATGAGGAAGAGGAGAGACAGCAGGAGGCTATGGTGCCGGAGCTTTATGAACAGCCTACGCCGGATGACATAGCGGAACCGGTGCTGGGTGGAGAGCTGCGCGCCAGGTCGTCCTATCAGGGGATAGAGAGATTCGACCTGCGCGATAAAGGATTGGTGACAGGCGTGAAAAACCAGGGAGAGGACGGCACCTGCTGGGCTTTCACTACGATCGCCATGGCAGAGGCGTCTATGCTGAAAGAGCGGGCGGATCTGCTGGATGTCCTTGACCTTTCAGAAGAACACCTGGCTTATTTCTTTTACAACCGTGAGGATGACCCTCTGGGAAATACGGCCGGGGACAAGAATGTGATCAACTGGCAGAACTATGATTATAAGACGATCGGGGGGAATCCCCAGCTCGCCAGTAAGTTCTTATCCACCTGGTCTGGTGTGGCGGATGAAGAGACAGCCCCATATCCCACAGATGCCCCGGTACTGGACAGTTCACTGGCATATGAGTCAAAAGCCCATCTGCAGGATGCCTACTTTATCGATGCGTCAGTGGATGAGATCAAAGCGGCTCTGTATACGACTGAGCAGCCGGTGGGGATCAATTACTACCACAGTACATCTTACTACAACAAGAGTACGGGGGCATATTGCGATCCGCAAAAAGAATCCGGCATCAACCATGCGGTCACGATCGTGGGGTGGGATGATACATACAAGAAAGAAAATTTTCTCCCGGCCAGCAATGTCTCCGAGAACGGAGCCTGGATCGTAAAAAACAGCTGGGGGGACGCCCATGGGGATGGAGGATATATATACATATCCTATGAGGATAAAAATATCTCCGGGGCAGTGTCAGACAGTTTCCAGCTTTCTGAAGATCATGCGCATAATTATCAATATGACGGCTCTTCAGGGAGCAGTTCCGTGTCTGTCCCGGCGGGGGCGTCCCATGCAAATGTCTTCCAGGTGGAGGGAAATCCTACTGGCAGTGAGATATTAAAGGCGGTGGGGATCCTGATGAAGACAGCAAATGCGGCCCTATCAGTGGACGTATATACAGAGTTAAAAGATCCTGCCGATCCCACGAGCGGTATCCATGCGGTGGAAGGTCAGCCGGTGACGACAAGTTACAGTGGATTCCACACCATTCCTTTGGAGAAGGAAATACCTTTGCGTGAGGAAAGTCACTTTAGCGTTATCTTTACCAATGCCAGTGACGGGGCGGAGAGTTTTTTTATAGAATCCACCACGGACAGTCAATGGATCCGATTTGAGGCCGGCGTCGATACAGGACAGTCCTTTTACCGTGGAGGGGAGGGACAGAGCTGGAAGGATATGGCGCAGGATTATATCAAAGGGGGAAGAGCGGTCAATGCCCGGATCAAAGCATATACAGTAGACTCATCTGAAGTGATCACTACGGTCATACCGACACCCGAGGAGATACCAACAGAGACACCTACAGCGGGACCGACGCCCACACCTGCCGTGGAGCCCTCGGTCACGCCGGATACGCCGCCTACAGGAACACCGCCGATAGTGTCTCCGATGGCACCGTCGCCCACACCGCCGGATGAGACGCCCACAGTGACACCTTCCACAACGCCTGCGGTGACACCTACAACACTCCCTCCCGCCACACCCACAGTCACGCCCACAGCGCCGCCTTTTGTGACGCCCACGAAAGTTCCAGCTCCAGGCAGGGTCTCCATCCGTAAAGTCTCCCTTACGGCGAAAGGGATCAAAGTGCGATGGGAAAAGATCGCGGGTGTTTCCAGATATGAGGTGTATCGTAAAAGACTCCCGGGAAAAAAATGGGAGCTTCTGGGGAAAACCTCCAGGACTTTCTATGAGGACGGGGATGTCTCACCAGCGACCGCGTACTGTTATCGTGTACGTGCAGTCAACGGCACAGGATCCGCAGCCAGTCTTGGGGCTTACAGCAGTGTCGAGGAGATACTGACCAGACCGGATATCCCTAGCAAGCTGACCCTTGAGCATGTGGGAAAAAGCTCCCGGTCCGCAAGAGCAAAACTGCGCATGCGGCCCAGCGCCGGTGCGGATGTTTATTATATATACCAATACGACAGACGTACAGAAAAATACCGGGCGGCGTATAAGATCAGTGGCAAGAGAGTATATATCTATCAAAGATCTGAGAAGAGATACAAAAAAATTGGAAAAGTCAGGAGTTCCGGCGGAAAACTTGTCTGCACACTGACGGGGATCGATCTGGAGAGTCATAAGAAACAGTTTTTTAAAGTGCGGGCTTATGTAAAACGGTCAGGCATAGGAGAACGGTATAGTAGATACAGTAGTAAGATCACGCTAAAGAGGTAGACTTTTTGACATTTTTTACGATTGTTGCGGCCTGTGAAGTGTGGTAGAATAGCGGTTGAGATATGTAGATGATAGATGTTATGAGAAAGGACAAAAGGATATATGTTGACAGAGAGAGTGTATAATTTTTCAGCGGGTCCTGCAGTACTCCCAGAGGAGGTCTTAAGAGAAGCGGCAGAAGAGATGCTCAACTATCAGGGGAGCGGCATGTCGGTCATGGAGATGAGCCACCGTTCGAAAGTTTTTGACGGGATCATCAAAGAAGCGGAAAAAGACTTGAGGGAATTGATGGGGATCCCGGATGATTATAAAGTATTGTTCCTCCAGGGCGGTGCTTCCCAGCAGTTCGCCATGATCCCTATGAACCTGATGAAGAACAGGGTCGCAGACTACATCATCACCGGACAGTGGGCGAAAAAAGCATGGAAAGAAGCGGCAAGATTCGGCAGGGCGAATGTGGTGGCCTCTTCGGAAGACAAGACTTTTTCTTATATACCGGATTGTTCTGACCTGCCGATTAGCGAAGAAGCGGATTATGTGTATATCTGTGAAAACAATACGATCTACGGGACAAAATATAAAAAACTCCCCAATACAAAAGGAAAGCTCCTGGTGGCTGATGTGTCTTCCTGCTTCCTGTCTGAGCCGGTGGACGTGGAAAAATATGGGATCATCTATGGCGGTGTCCAGAAGAATATCGGCCCGGCAGGTATGGTGATCACGATCATCCGGGAGGACCTGATCACAGAAGACGTACTGCCCCAGACACCGACTATGTTGACATACAAGACGCATGCAGATGCGGATTCCCTTTACAATACCCCCAACTGCTACTGTATCTATATGTGTGGGAAGGTGTTCAAATGGTTAAAGAAGATGGGCGGTCTGTCAGCCATGAAAGAACACAATGAGAAGAAGGCGAAGATCTTGTATGACTATTTGGATCAGAGCCGGATGTTCCGCGGGACTGTCGTGCCCGAAGACCGTTCTCTCATGAATGTGCCCTTTGTCATCGGGAACGATGAGCTGGAGAAGAAGTTCATCCAGGAATCTTCGGATGCAGGTTTCGCAAATCTGAAAGGGCACCGGACTGTGGGCGGTATGCGCGCCAGCATTTACAATGCCATGCCGATCGAGGGTGTAGAAGCCCTGGTAAACTTTATGAAAGAGTTTGAACACAAGAATGCATAGCATGATGGAGGAGAATGGATATGGCCATATTTCGACCATTTCAGGCGATCCGTCCCCGGACCCCCTTGGCGGGCCGGGTGGCGGCGTTGCCATATGATGTGATGAGCAGCCAGGAAGCACGTGAGGCGGCAAAGGATAACCCCTATTCTTTCCTCCACGTGGATAAAGCAGAGATCGATCTGGATCCTTCCATAGATATCTATGACAGGAAAGTATATGAGAGAGCGGCGGAGAATCTTTCGAAGATGGAAGCAGAGGGTATTTACATACAAGAGGAGACCCCCTGCTTTTATATTTATCAACAGGTGATGGACGGACGGACCCAGACAGGGATCGTGGGATGTGCGTCGATCGATGATTATCTGCAGGACCATATCAAAAAACACGAACTGACACGGGCGGATAAAGAGGCTGACCGGATACGTCACGTAGATGTGTGTGACGCTCAGACAGGGCCTATCTTTCTCACTTATCGGGCAGTCCCCCGTATCTCAGAACAGGTAGAGAGCTGGATCAGGGAGCATCTGCCTGTTTATGATCTCACGACAGAGGATGGGATCATCCATCGGGTGTGGGTGGTAGACAGCCGGGGAGCGATCGATACCTTTGAGAGAGCCTTTCGACAGATCCCGGATCTGTATATCGCCGACGGCCACCATCGGGCGGCCTCCGCGGTAAAAGTGGGGCAGGAGCGCAGAAAGAGATATCCGGGATATACAGGCGAGGAAGAGTTTAATTATTTCCTGGCTGTCTTATTTCCGGACGCTGAACTCAAGATCTGGGATTATAACCGTGTTGTCCATGACCTGAATGGCATGGATACGCAGAGTTTTCTGGAAAGACTGGGGCAGGTATTTGAGTATGAGAGCGTAGAGGGACCTTGCAGGCCGCAGGAGAAGCATATGATGGGCATGTATCTGGATGGTCAGTGGTATCTGTGCCGTGTCCGGGCGGACAAGATCGTGGAGACAGACCCTGTGGGCAGGCTGGATGTATCGATCCTGCAGGAACATGTACTGACTCCGCTGCTGGGCATCGATGATCCCAGGACGAGCAGCCGCATTGATTTTGTAGGCGGCATCCGGGGGCTGGGAGAACTGGAACGGATGGTAGACGGGGGCAGAGCGGTGGCATTTGCCATGTACCCTACAGGTTTGGATGAATTGATGGATATCGCGGACAACGGGAAGATCATGCCGCCAAAATCAACCTGGTTTGAGCCCAAGCTGCGCAGTGGGCTTTTTATCCATCGGCTGAGTTAGCGGGATGGAGAGGCTTCCTTTGAACAGTCTGGATAATATCCGCGATCTGGGATCCATCCAGACAAGGGACGGATATCACATCCTGCCGGGACGTCTGCTGCGTGGAGGGGATCTTTATCATGCCTCTTACGATGATCAAAATGATCTGCGCAGGATCTACAGATTGACAACGATCATCGATCTTCGGACGGACAGAGAACGGGAGGAGCGACCGGATGCATCCATCTATGGGGCGGAATATGTGTCTGTCCCGGTGATGGAAAAAAAGCCTGCGCTGTTCTGGGGCAGGGATAGGATCGAGGCCCTCATCCATTTCCATGGGGATGGGGGAGCATATATGTACCAGCTCTATGAAGACCTGGTCCTGGGCCGCAGGGACCAGCACGCTTATGGGGAATTTCTGCGTCTCTTAAAACATCATGGAGAGGGGGCGGTGCTTTGGCACAGCATGGCGGGCAAAGACCGGGCCGGTGTGGGTACTGCTCTGCTCTTGGAGATCCTGGGAGTCCCCAGGGAGACGATCCTGGAAGACTATATGTATTCAGGGATATGTCTGCATGACGATATCCAGGCGGTACTCCGCATATTAGAGGAGCGCAGAGTCCCACGCCGTGTATTGACAAATGCCAAGGATATATTAGGGGTGAAAGGAGCGTATCTGGAGCATGCGTTTGAGAAGATCCTGGAGAGATATGGGACGTTTGATAAATATATGAAGAAAGCATTGGGCCTGTCTGCTTTTGATAAGAATTTTTTGAGGGATAGGTATTTAAGAAAAAACCCCGGATAATGATCACAATATTTTATTTTCTTTAGAAAGATTTCAGAACTACGACACTCTCCATTCACATTTACCTGTTAAAGTAATAAATATCAAAAGGGAACATAAAATATCTCTTAGGGAGGAAATACAGGGAGTATAAAACGCAAAGTATTTTTGGATACTGAACGACGGGATTGGAGGTAGTCGAGAATGAAATACCTGACTTATTACGAGAATAGTGAGATCATATCAACAAAAGATCATAGAGAAGCGACTGAAAAGCTCAGCAAGAAAAATAAGGGAAAAGAAGTCCAGAGATTTATCCTGCACAAATATGCTTTTGTCTTCAGCTTGGATGAGGTGGAAGATGCCTCGCAGTATTACCTGTGCAAGAAGCAGGGGGACAGACCGGAGATCTATCTGGAGAAGAAAAATGTACAGGGGAATCTTGTATGCAAACAGATAGAGAGCATCACCCAGGCGGAGAGCGAACGGATACTGAAAGGTCAACTCGAATGGATGAAAGGCGATGAGCGTCCGCTGGTGCGGGATCTTTACCTGCAGAGTACCCTGAACGGGCTTACATATAGTCATATGATGGAGTTCGAGAGGGAAGTCTACCATTATGAGAAGCAGGATTATGTGGTATTTGATAAGGCGGTCCGCCGCCAGGTGGATCATTACTTTTTGGAATGCCTGTTTGAAGATGATGTACAAGTCCGTGTCCGGAGAGCCAAGACGATCCCCCGGTATATCTTGAATATGTTGGTCAATATCGAGCCTGCGTCAGAACAATGGGCCTACGCCTGATGACCATGCCTCCCAATGCCGTAAGGCAAAGGGAGGTTTTTTTGTTTTTGAATAATCGATTGACAAATGGAAAAGGCAGGCATATAATACTAACGTTGAAAACGAATACCATTTATAATAGGAAGGAAGATGAGCGATCTGTGGATATTTATAAAGGGATATTGGGGCTGATCGGCAATACTCCTTTGGTGGAACTGGTCAACATCGAGGAGGCTTTTGCCTTGGATGCGACTGTGCTGGTGAAGCTTGAAGCTTTTAATCCAGCCGGGAGCATCAAAGACAGGATCGCCAAAGCGATGATAGAAGATGCGGAAGAGAGAGGCATCTTAAAAAGAGGGTCTGTGATCATTGAGCCGACTTCCGGGAACACGGGTATCGGACTGGCGGCGATCGCGGCGGCAAAAGGGTATCGGGTCGTCTTGACCATGCCGGAGACCATGAGCATCGAGAGGCGGAACATCTTACGGGCATACGGTGCTGAAGTGGTCCTGACAGACGGCGCAAAGGGGATGCAGGGCGCTATCGAGAGAGCGGAGACTCTGGCGGCGGAGCTTCCTGACAGTTTTATCCCGGGACAATTTGTGAATCCGGCGAACCCGGAGATACACAGGAAGACGACAGGCCCTGAGATTTGGAAGGATACGGATGGGAATGTGGATATCTTTGTGGCTGGTGTAGGGACAGGCGGGACGCTCACGGGGACTGGTGCGTTTTTACGGTCGCAGCGGTCGGATGTGAAGATCGTGGCTGTGGAGCCTGCTGGTTCACCGGCGCTCTCTGAAGGGCACGGCGGCCCGCATAAGATCCAGGGTATCGGGGCAGGATTTGTACCAGGAGTGTTGGATACTGCTCTCTATGATGAGGTCATCAAGATTGAAAATGAAGAGGCCTTTGAAACGGCAAAGATACTCGCCAGGAAAGAAGGGATTCAGGCAGGCATCTCTTCAGGCGCCGCGCTCCACGCGGCTATACAGCTTGCCAAACGTCCGGAAAATAAAGGGAGAGTGATCGTGACGATACTCCCGGATACTGCGGATCGTTATTATTCGACCCCGTTATTTGAAGGATGATATCAAAAGAGTAGAGAGGATCTGTAGAATGATCTTGAGGTAGTGATTATGAGTTTATGGTTTTGTATCCCGTTCGCCGGGCTTTTGGCTTGTATTGCTGTACTCCCTCTGTTGAGGGCCGAGTGGTGGGAGAGGTATCGCCCGGTGATCGTGGCAGCCTGGTCCTTGTTGTTCATCATCCCTTTTGCTGTCACATATGGGGCGGGAACAGCTCTGGAGTCTGTATTGGAATGCATTTTAAATGATTATCTGACATTCATCGTCTTACTGTTCGGTCTTTTTTGTGTGGCCGGCAATATCACACTGGAGGGGGATCTGGCAGGTTCGCCCCGGACGAACATGGTCCTGCTCGTGATCGGGACTCTGCTCTCCAGTTGTATCGGGACGACAGGAGCGAGCATGCTGATGGTACGTCCTGTCATTAAGATGAATGCCTGGAGAGAGAAGAGGAGCCATATCATGGTCTTCTTCATTTTTCTGATCTCGAACCTGGGCGGATGCTTGACCCCTATCGGTGATCCGCCGCTCTTGATGGGATTTTCCAGAGGGGTCCCGTTTTTCTGGAGTCTGCGACTCTTTCCGATCCTGGTGTTCAATATGGTGATCTTACTGTTCATCTTTTACTGGATCGACAGAAAAGCGTATCGGAAAGAGATCGCCCAGGGGCGCAAGCCTGCGATCCAAAAGCCTGGGATGGATATCCATCTGCAGGGGGCGCACAACCTTTTCTTTTTGGCCATGATCGTTGCCTCCGTCATCCTGAGCGGGATCCTGTCCGGACTCCCTTTTTTCCAGGACGCAGAAGGCAATGTGCTGGGGATCTCAGTATTTAAAGAAGTACGGCTGACATATCCGGCGCTGATCGAGATCTTTGTGATCCTTGCCGCTGCCTTCCTCTCTTACAAGACGACAGGGGAAGAGATCAGGAGAAAGAATCATTTTACCTGGGATGCGATCCAGGAGGTGGCTGTTTTATTTGTAGGGATCTTCATCACGATGCAGCCGGCCCTTGAGATCTTAAGATCTATGGGCAGCAGTCTGGATATCACAGAGCCGTTCCAGATGTTCTGGACGACGGGGGGGCTTTCCAGCTTTTTGGATAATACACCCACATATCTGGTATTCTTGACTACGGCGGGAGCGATGGGGTTCACGGAAGGGGTCGCCACATCCGTGGGGATGATCCCGGCGAAGATGCTCACGGCGATCTCCTGCGGCGCAGTCTTTATGGGAGCGAACACATACATTGGCAATGCTCCGAATATGATGGTAAAATCTATCTCTGATGAGAACGGTATCTGTATGCCATCTTTTTTCGGATATTTCTTCTGGGCGGTGCGTATCCTGCTCCCAGTGTTCTTAGTGGATACGATCCTGTTTTTTTTGTAGACAGCTGTGTGGAGAAAAGCCCATGAAGGAGGGGTGATCGATGGGGAAGAAGAAGGAAATGCTCCGGGAACTGGCAGGCAGGATCTATGACTTGGATGTGGAAGTCTATGAGAGATTAGGCTCCTCTTTGGGACGTGTCTTCAATCAGGAGAGAGAACAGTGCATAAAAGAACTGGTAAAACTCATGGACTCAAAGAGCAAGAGCCATATCCTGCGCAGTCAGCTGGCGTTGATCAGTAATATGGCACGTACGATCGGGGATACGGATACCAGGGATATCATCATGAAAAAATACGAAGGCATCCTGCAGGAAGTCACGATCCTCCCCAAAAGTTTTGCGAGTGAAGATATCCTGGATGAGAAGATGGCACAGCTCAATGAATGGAATCTGGAGGAGCGTTTTTCCCAGGATAATCATCTGGTCATCTGTATCGGGCGTGCCTATGGATGCGGCGGCAGTGAGATAGGCTTTGTCCTGGCGGATTCATTGAAGATCAACTATTATGATGTGGAGATCTTCAATGAAGTATTAAAGCGGATGGAACTGGAGCAGGACGATGTGGAAGACCGGGCGGGTTTTCCCGCATTCCAGCCTGCCCAGAAGCTGACATTAAAGCAGCGGCTTAAAGATATAAACCGTTATCACGGTCTGCCAAAGAGAGACGCTGTGTTTTTTAACCAATGCGATCTGATCTGTGATATGGCTAAAAGAGAGGACTTCGTGGTGATGGGACGTTGTGCGGACGCTATATTGACGATCAATAATATCCCGCACATCAGCATCTACATCACGGCGCCTTTTGAACAGAGGGTCCGCCGGGTGATGAAGATCAACAAAAAGATGAGTGAAAAGCAGGTGCGGGAGCATATCCGGCGTCTGGATAGGAAACATGCAAAGTATTATGGATATTATACAGGGCGCGGATGGGGACATGCGGAGAATTATGACCTCTGCATAAACAGTGCGAGCTACGGGATCGAAGGGTCCGTGGAGCTGATCCGCCGGATGATCCGACGATCCGGATGATCTTTCAGGCCAATGATGCTGTTGGGATAAGACGGTGTCATTGGCCTGGATGTGTCACGGATGCCCGCGCTTTTGTCTCTTTGACCAGATGATCCCGCCGCAGGCAGCGATACCGCCCAAGGACAGTGGGAGAGGAAAACTAGTCCTGGGGATCTGTGTTTTTCGGTCTGTCGTATGTTTGATATCATACTCTATATCTTGTTCTATAGTGGGTGCAGGAGTGCTTTTATGTACAGGTTTTTGGACAGGTCTGGAAGATCTGTCCGCGTCTTTTGCTGGAGTCTTGCCAGCAGCCTTAGAAAGAGGCCTGTGGATCATCTGGATCTCTGTGTCTGTCAAGAGGATGGGCTGTATCTCTGCAGGCGAAAGATATGGGATCTCCTGGACGGGATCTATGTTATGTATGGCATTCATAGCTGTCAGATCAGGTGTGTGGGACGGGTCTGCAGGGACTGGATCTATTGGATACTCTGTCACGGCGGGCAGAGCGGGGATATCTGGCTCTGGAGTTTTGTCCTGCAGTATGTATCCGTCGTCTTCGGGGGCTGTGTTCTCGGAAACAGGGATCTCCCCCTCTATACGGGGTACATCTGGTACCTCCCGTATATCCAATGTATCTGTCCCCGCCGCAGGGGTCACTATATGAAAGGGTGTCACATCATAGGAGGTGGAAGAGACATATGTGGTCTCGTCCGGAGAGTAGATGTCGGATGCCGCTTTGATAACGGGACTTTCCGATCCCGGTATTTCAGATCCGGAAACTGTATCTTCACCTGCGGGGTCGTTTTTATCGATCTTCTGGTAGACCGCTGTGTAGGCCATACATTCTGTGACAGTCTCTGAGAGCTGGGGAGACCATTCTAAAAAACGATAGATATATTGCTCGTCTTCCCGCTCCCCTGGGATCTTGATATTTTCCAACCGCTCTCCATATTGGTAGATCCTCGAATCCAGGATGCTGCCGTCGTTGTCAAAAAAGTCGATGACATAACTGACAGCACCGGGATCTGCCGGTACAGTGTCGAAGATCTCCCAAAAATATGGATCGTCCATAGATCCTATCATGTTGTCTGAGATGATAGGAGATGTATCTGCATATACTGGGAGGATAGTAGCTATGTATGTGATGGCTGCGATGGCTGTGATGGTGCAGGATCTTCTTCTGTTTTTCATTACAGCTCCTTTTTTAGACAGATCAGATCTATACGGATGTAGTATATATCAGGTAAAATGGATTTACAATAACGCTATACAGGAGGCTGGGTGGGAGCATACCCATGGGAGAAAGATCTGGTAAAGTTTGGGATCGTTTTTTGTCTGGGATGGATCATGTTCGTACACTGGCCCGGCTTTTTTTGTGGAAAGTGTATAAATTTTTCGATAAAAGATCATATATTTAGTCGATCGCGGCCGCGCAGGAGAGCAGCCGCGATCCGGCTCCTGTGCCTGAAAAAATATGAAAAGGGGCTGTCAAAAAACAAAAGAATGTGATACAATGTACTAGCTATGTGTTAGATAAAGTCAGATTCTGGATTTTGAGGTGTATTATGTCTAAAATGAAAAAAAAGTTCAATCGCGAAGCGAGAAGAAAGATGATATATAAAGGCAAAGTGAAAGCAGGCTGTATCTTGGCGGTGTTATCTCTCATCGTCTTATCTCCGGGAGCGGGGCAGGTCCATGCAGCGGATACAGCTAAGGAGACGGGAAAGAAGGTCGTTTCAGAGAACAAGACACGGGATAAGAAGAAGGATACAAAGAACAGAGCGGATACTGAGAAGGAAGAAGATAAAAAGACAGAGACAACGCCCGCACAGCCGGCGGTGACACAGACGCCCCAGGAGACTACCGTCCCCCAGTCTCCCGCCACTGAGTCCCCCGGACCGACAGAAGCTGCAGAGAGCGGGCCGTCTGATGAAAAAGAAGGGGACGTTACCCCTAAAGCGGGGGAAGATGGAGAGGATAAGAAAGATACGGATGAGGAGTCCCAGGGTCCGAAAGCCGATGGTGAGACCGACCAGGCCCCTGCGAGCCCGTCAGCCACACCCGGCGGCAGTGTGTCAGGAGGTGAGAGTACCGGAGGGACTGCAGACGGTACAAAGGAAGAAAGCCAGCAGAGCAGTGCGGCAGAGAAAGAGGACAGTGTCCCGGAAACGTCTGTACAGCCTGCGTCGACAGAGGAAACGGATACTGGGGATGGACAGATACATATAGAGGAGACGGAGCCAGTCCCGGTGGTAGGCATCCTGGAAGGCGCGTCTACGATCATTGTAGGAGGTCTGGCTCCCTCCACCCAGGAAGACAGCCAGGGCCAGGAGGATGATGGAGAGGAGACTGGGAACGAGGAGGCACAGGCCGAGGAAGAAGAGGACGAAGGAGCCGAGGGACCCAACAGCAGGATCGCGGGGAGTACGCCTTTAGTCGGCGGCGCGATCGCGGGTGATGGCTATGAAGGGACAGGGGGCAGCTCCACGAAAGACAAGACCCCTACTCCCGCTCCGTCTAAGACGCCCACGCCCACGCCTACGCCCGGGACCGGGAGCCGTACGGCGGCCACCGTATATCCGACAGCTACATCAGCAGCGTCTTCCTCCCAGCAAGGCGGGCAGGCGGCATCAGATGTCACTCCCAGCAGCCGGCAGACCTCGTCTACATCCTCTGTAGCCGGGAGCAGCCCGATCACTGGCCTGCGGCGGGCCGGTGTGGCGACGGAAGATACTACGAAGATCGTGCCGTTTATCCTGGCTGGCGTGGCAGCGCTGATCGCCATCATCGCATTGGCTGTCATCAAGATAAAGAAAGGCAGAAAAGGCCAGGAGGATCACCCTGACCAGGAACAGGAAGAGCAGGAATAAATATGGAACCTTCCCATATGATATTATGGGAGGGTTGTATGATGAAAGCAAAAGCAGTATTAAAAGCCTTGTTGTGTTCTTATACGTTGACGGGGGCCTTGTTGCTGATACTGGCATTTCTGTTGTTTAAGATGGATCTGAGTGAGCGGATCGTCAGTATGGGGATCGTGGCCATCTACATCTTATCTTGTTTTTTAGGTGGACTGGTCCTTGGAAAGAGAGTGAAGAAGCAAAAATATGTGTGGGGCCTGTTACTGGGGATGGGATATTTCGTATTGTTGATCGGGGTGTCCTGTCTGGTAGAAAAGGGATTCCCTATGGATATCGGCCGTATGGCGGCAACATTGGCCATATGTACCGGGGGCGGGACTCTGGGCGGCATGATCTCCTAAATCTGACAGAGTTTTAGGAAAAATACTTTCAAAACAAAAGATACTGTGCTATAATACGCGAAGATCGTTTGCAAGACTATCATATGAGATCGAAGATGGAGGAAGAGGATAATGAAACATATCAAGACACTGGACACAGTAAGATTGCAGGACACAGTAAAAAAAGGGGGCTGCGGGGAATGCCAGACATCCTGTCAGTCAGCATGTAAAACATCCTGTACAGTGGGAAATCAGAGCTGCGAGAACAAATAGAAGATCAAGCTGCCAGAAAAAAAGGGAAGCTGCGGGGTGAGAGCCGTTGCTTCCCTGTATGCGTGGCCAGAGGAAGGATAAAGGTGGAGGATTCATAAGATATGGGCTTGGTTCATCAGTATAAGAACAATGGGTACAACATTGTATTGGACATAAACAGCGGTTCTGTCCATGTTGTGGACGATATGGTCTACGATATCGTGGGAGCTATGGATCAGGGGATGGAAAAGAGTTCCATCATAGAGAGCCTGTCCTCTGTGTATGGCCGGGAACAGGTACAGGATGGGTATGGGGAATGTGAAGAGCTGATCGAGGGCGGCCAGCTTTTTTCAAGAGATATCTATGAGGGGGCTATCGAGGCTTTTACAGAGAGAAAAACGGTCGTCAAGGCCCTCTGCCTGCATGTGGCCCATACCTGTAATCTTTCCTGCAGGTATTGTTTTGCCGAAGAGGGAGGATACCATGGACAGCGTGCAGTGATGCCCGTGGAAGTGGGAAAGCAGGCACTGGACTTCCTGGTAGCCAACTCCGGGTCCCGCAGGAATCTGGAGGTGGATCTTTTTGGCGGAGAGCCGTTGATGGATCATCAGGTGATCCGGGAGGTGGTCGCTTATGGGCGCAGCCTGGAAAAGGAGAAAGATAAAAGATTCCGTTTTACCCTGACAACGAACGGCGTCCTCCTGGATGAGGAAAAAATGGAGTTTGCAGACCGGGAGATGTCCAACGTGGTGCTGAGCCTGGACGGACGGCCAGAGGTGCATGACCGTATGCGGCCCTTTCCCAATGGGACAGGCAGTTATGACCTGATCTTGCCTAAGTTCCTGGGATTTGCCAAAAGACGCGGGGAGAGGGACTATTATGTCCGCGGGACATTTACCAGGTATAACCTGGATTTTTCCAAGGATGTTCTGCACATGGCGGATCTGGGATTTAAACATATATCCATGGAACCGGTGGTGGCCCCGGAGACAGAGGACTATGCCCTGCGCCCAGAGGATGTGCCCGCGATCTGTGACCAGTATGATATCCTGGCCAGGGAGATGATCCGGCGGGAGAAAGAGGGAAGGGGCTTTCAATTCTTTCATTTTAATGTGGACCTCTCCGGCGGTCCTTGTGTCTATAAAAGGCTTTCCGGCTGCGGTTCGGGCACAGAATATCTGGCTGTGACACCCTGGGGTGATCTGTATCCCTGCCATCAATTTGTAGGGGAAGAGAGGTTCCGGATGGGGACAGTCTATGACGGGATCTTGAGACAGGATGTCCAGAAAATGTTTTCGGCATGTAACGTGTACACGAAACCAGCATGCAGAGAGTGTTTTGCACGTTTTTACTGCAGTGGGGGATGTGCGGCGAATTCTTATAATTTTCACAAGGATATGGAGCAGGTCTATGAACTTGGCTGTGCATTGGAGCGGAAACGGATCGAGTGCGCGATCATGATCAAGGCTGCTTTAGCATGTGATCAGACTATGGAGGAAACGAAAAGATCATGAAGAAGAACAAAGGTATCATCGTACTGCTCGTGTCAGTACTCATACTGGCATTTTTGGTGTTTACAGCTGGTGTGGGGCTTGGGCCCACAGGGACAGGATCTGCGAAGAATATCAATCTGGGCCTGGACTTGAGCGGCGGTGTCAGCATCACATACCAGACAGTGGAAAAAGATCCTTCCCAGGAAGATATGGACGATACCGTCTATAAGCTGCAAAAGCGTGTGGAAGAGTACAGTACAGAGGCACAGGCATACCAGGAGGGGGATAACCGCATCAATGTGGAGATCCCGGGTGTGACGGACGCCAATGCGATCCTGGAGGATCTTGGTAAACCCGGTTCCCTGGTCTTTCAGGATGAAGAGGGCAATGTAGTCTTGGAAGGCTCGGACATCGCTTCCGCCGAAGGTGTGGTCGGACAGGACGAGACTACCAAGAGCAATGAATATATCGTGACCCTGAGCATGACGGATGAGGGTGCGCAGAAATTCGCAGAGGCTACAGCCAACAATGTGGGAAAGACGATCAGCATCGTGTATGATGGAGAGGAGATCAGCTCCCCCCAGGTAAGGCAGGCGATCACAGGGGGACAGGCACAGATCGACGGTATGGGATCTATCGAAGAGGCCAAAGAGCTGGCGTCCTTTATCCGTATCGGCGGGCTGAAGCTGGAACTGCAGGAACTGCGTTCGAATGTGGTAGCGGCCCAGCTGGGCGAAGAGGCTATATCCACCAGCTTGATCGCAGCGGCGATCGGCCTGGTCCTGGTGATCTTGTTCATGATCGTCGCTTACCGTGTCCCCGGTGTAGTGGCAGGTATCGCGCTGGTGACTTATACAAGCCTCGTGCTGATCACGCTGAATGCGTTCGATATCACGCTGACCCTTCCGGGTGTGGCAGGTATCATCCTGGGCATCGGTATGGCGGTAGACGCCAACGTGATCATATATGCCCGTATCAAGGAGGAGATCACGGCAGGTATCTCTGTCAGGTCTGCTATAAAAGGCGGGTTCCAGAAAGCATTCTCTGCGATCTTTGATGGAAGTATCACAACACTGATCGCTTCATTCGTACTCATGTGGCTGGGTTCCGGTACGGTGAAAGGGTTCGCCTATACACTGGCGATCGGTATCATCTTCTCCATGTTCACAGCGTTGGTAGTGTCCAGATTCCTGATGAACGCTCTGTATACAGTGGGTGTGCAGGATGAGAAGTTCTATGGAAAGGCAAAAGAGAGGAAGACGATCGATTTCCTTGGCAGGAGGAAGATCTTCTTCGTCGTTTCTATCCTGGTGATCTTGAGCGTACCGATCGGGATGTTCGCTTTCAATGCCAGTACAGGCAAAGCACTGAATTATGGTCTGGACTTCCAGGGAGGGACTTCTACAAATGTGACCTTCGAGGAAGATATGACCATCCAGGAGATCGATTCCAAAGTAGTCCCCATCATCGAGGAGATAACCGGGGATAAGAATGTGATGGCGACAAAGGTCGTGGACAGCAAGCAGGTGATCTTCAAGACACAGGAGCTGGATTTGGATACGAGGAATGAGCTGAACAAAGCGTTGGTGGAAGAATTTGGCGTGGACGAGGATCTGATCCAGGCGGAGAGCATCTCTTCCACGATCAGCAGCGAGATGCGCAGGGATGCGATCATAGCGGTCATCGTGGCTTCTGTCTTTATGCTGATCTACATCTGGTTCAGGTTCAAAGATATCCGTTTTGCCGGGAGCGCTGTGCTGGCCCTTCTCCACGATGTGTTGTTCGTGCTGGCATTTTACGTGCTGGCGCGGGTATCTGTGGGAAATACATTTATCGCATGTATGCTGACGATCCTTGGCTATTCGATCAATGCGACGATCGTTATCTTTGACCGTATCCGTGAAAATCTTTCCGGCTCTAAGAGAAACCAGGATTTGAAGGAAGTGGTGAACGCCAGTATCACACAGACGCTCACCAGGAGTATCTATACTTCTCTGACTACATTTATCATGGTAGCGCTCTTATTTATCATGGGTGTCTCTTCCATCCGTGAATTTGCGGCGCCGTTGATGGTGGGTATCCTGTGCGGGGCTTATTCATCTGTATGTATCACGGGTGCCCTGTGGTATGTGATGAAGACCAGGCAAGTAGAGAAGAAAGGAAAATAGGGATGACTTTTGCAGGGGAGTGTTGCACACACGCCCCTGTCTTTTCATTTTATCATGGAGGAGGACGAAACGATGGAAAAGTGGGTGGTCGCGGCCAAACGGGCGGATTTTTATGGGATCGCCAAAAAATACGGGATCGATCCGGTACTGGCGAGGATCATACGGAACCGGGATGTGATCGGCGATCCGGCTATACAGATGTACCTGCGGGGAGGACTTGAGGATCTGCATCTCCCAAGAGAGATGAAAGATATGGAAAAGGCGATCGGGCTCATAATGGGAGCAGTGCGGCAGAAAAAGAAAGTGCGGATCATCGGGGACTATGATATTGACGGTGTATGTTCTACTGCGATCTTATTTAGATGTTTTACAAAGATCGGTGTACATGTAGATACATATATCCCGCACCGGGTCATGGATGGCTATGGACTGAATGCCGATCTGGTCGTGAGAGCGATCGAGGACGGCGTCGATCTTCTTGTCACTTGTGATAACGGGATCTCTGCATACCAGGAGATCGCATCAGCGAAAGAAGGGGGGATGGAGGTCCTCATAACGGATCATCATGATATCCCTTATGTGGAAGAAGACGGAGAGCGCATCCCCATCCTGCCTCCTGCAGACGCAGTCGTCAACCCGAAACAGGAGGATTGTCCCTATCCTTTTAAAGGGCTGTGCGGTGCGGCAGTGGCCTTTAAACTGGTATGTGCGCTGCATGGAGAAGATGACAGGATCACGAAAACGGACCTGGAAGAATACCTGGTCCTGGCGGCGATCGCCACAGTAGGCGATGTGATGGAACTGCAGGGGGAGAACAGGATCCTGGTCAAAGAGGGGTTAAAACGTCTGCCAGGTACAAAAAATGCGGGGCTTAAAGCTCTGCTGCGTGCCAACGGCCTGGAAGGGGAGGTGACCGCCTACCATGTGGGCTTTGTCCTGGGCCCCTGCATCAATGCCAGCGGCAGGCTGGATACAGCTCGGCGTTCCCTGGAACTCCTCCTGGAGGAAGATGCACAGAGAGCGGCTGTGCTGGCCGGGGATCTGGTACATATGAACGAGAGCCGCAAGTCCATGACAGCCCAGCAGGTGGAAGAGGCGCTGCGCCTGATCCAAGAAAGTGTTTTGAAAGAGGACCGGGTCCTGGTGGTGTATCTGCCAAAATGCCACGAGAGCCTGGCGGGGATCGTGGCCGGGCGGGTGCGGGAGCAGTATCACAGGCCGGTGTTCATACTGACAGACGGAGAAGGGGTTGTAAAAGGCTCCGGGCGTTCGATCGAAGCGTACCCCATGTATGATGAGATGGTAAAATGCAGCGACCTTTTCATAAAATTCGGCGGCCATCCCATGGCGGCCGGGTTATCCATGGAACGTGAAAAGATAGAGGAGCTGCGCCGCCGTTTAAATGAACAGTGTACTCTGGATCCACGGGATATGGCCCCGAAATTTGTGATCGACGTGCCGATGCCCATCGGCTATGTGACGGAAGATCTGATCATGCAGATGAAGCTTCTGGAGCCTTTTGGAAAAGGGAATACAAAGCCTTTATTTGCCCAGAAGGGGATCCGTGTGGAGGGGTTCTCTATCGTTGGGAAGAAGAAAAATGTGGCCAAGATGACACTGGAGGGAGAGGATGGGAGCCGCCGGGAAGGGATCTATTTCGGCGATATGGATAAGATCACAGAGATATCATCCTCAGGGGATCTTATTTCTATCCTGTACTATCCTCAGATCAACGAGTATCAGGGGAGAAAAAACATACAGATCGTGATACAGAGTGTGCGGGCGGACAAGCCAGTTTCTGATTGATTATCCTGGAAAAAGATGATATACTGATAACTATTCAGTAAGAAGGAAAAGTGCAGGTGATAGGATGGCGGAAGAGAAGATCATTGAAAAGATAAAAAGGGCAGATGCAAGGACCAAGGCCATGGACGATTTTACCAGCCCGTCTGTTTTGTATGGAGAACTGATATCCAGCGTCAAAAAATATCATCCTTCCACAGACCTTACCGTGATCCAGAAAGCATATGAGTCGGCATACCAGGCGCATGAGGGACAGAAGCGTAAATCCGGGGAACCCTATATCATCCACCCCCTGTGTGTGGCGATCATACTGGCCGACCTGGAATTAGATAAGGAGACGATCGTGGCCGGGCTGCTCCATGACGCCGTGGAGGACACATGGATGACAGTGGAGGAGGTGACCCAGGAATTTGGCGAAGAGGTGGCTCTGTTAGTGGACGGAGTGACCAAGTTAGGCCAGCTCTCTTATTCGGCGGATAAAATAGAACTGCAGGCGGAGAACTTAAGGAAGATGTTCCTTGCCATGGCAAAAGATATCCGGGTGATCTTGATCAAACTGGCAGACCGTCTCCATAATATGCGGACGCTGCAGTATATGAAGCCGGCCAAACAGTTGGAAAAAGCCAGGGAGACCATGGATATCTACGCGCCCATCGCTATGCGTCTGGGTATCTCTAAGATCAAAGTCGAACTGGATGATCTTGCTCTGAAATATACAAAACCAGAAGTCTATTACGATCTGGTGGAAAAGATATCGCTGCGCAAGAACATCCGGGAAGAGTTTATCAGGCATATCGTGGACGAAGTCAAACAGCAGATGGAAGTCTTCCATATCGATGCCCAGGTAGACGGCCGGGTCAAACATTTTTTCAGTATCTATAAGAAGATGGTAAACCAGGATAAAACGCTGGATCAGATCTACGACTTATTTGCCGTGCGCATATTGGTAGAGTCGGTGAAGGATTGTTATGCTGCGCTGGGCGCGATCCATGAAAAATATAAACCCATACCCGGCCGTTTTAAAGATTATATCGCTATGCCGAAGCCGAATATGTACCAGTCTCTGCATACGACGCTGATCAGTTCCAACGGCCAGCCCTTTGAGATACAGATCCGCACGTATGAGATGCACAAGACGGCGGAATTCGGCATCGCTGCCCACTGGAAATATAAAGAATCCTCGGATGGGAAGAAACCGATCGATAAAAGTGAAGAGGAGAAACTGAGCTGGCTGCGCCATATCCTGGAATGGCAGCGGGATATGTCTGATAACAGGGAATTTATGAGCCTCTTAAAGAGCGACCTGGATCTGTTCACAGACAATGTCTATTGTTTTACCCCGGCGGGGGATGTGAAGACCCTCCCGGCAGGATCCACACCCATTGATTTTGCATACAGTATCCACAGCGCTGTGGGCAATACCATGGTGGGGGCCAGGGTGAACGGAAAGCTCGTATCCATCGAATATGAGATCAAGAACGGGGACAGGATCGAGGTCATCACCTCTCAGAATTCCCAGGGGCCGAGCCGTGACTGGCTGAAACTGGTCAAGAGTACCCAGGCCAAGAATAAGATCAATAACTGGTTCAAGCAGGAATTGAAAGAGGATAATATCTTAAAAGGCAAGGATATGCTCCTCCAGTATGCCAAGGGCAAAGGGCTGCAGCTTGGCACGTATACAAAACCCAGATTCGAGGAAGCCGTTATGAAAAAGTATGGTTTCCGGGATTGGGACTCTGTCCTGGCGGCGCTCGGGCACGGGGGATTGAAAGAGGGCCAGGTATTCAATAAACTGTTGGAAGCATATGAAAAAGAGCATCACGCAGATCTGTCGGATGAAGAAGTGCTGGAAGCTGTGTCCAATGAGCAGAACAAGATCCATGTGCTGAAGAAAAAGGGCGGGATCGTGGTCAAGGGCATCCACGATGTGGCTGTGCGTTTTTCGAAATGCTGCGGGCCCATACCGGGGGATGAGATCGTGGGTTTTGTCACCCGCGGGAGAGGGATCTCGATCCATCGGACAGACTGTGTCAATGTACTCACCATGAGCGAAGTGGATCGTTCACGTCTGGTAGAGGCAGAATGGGAGATGCCGGAGCAAAAAGAGCAGGACAAATATCTGGCAGAGATCAATATCTATGCCGATAACCGCACAGGACTGATCGCGGATATCTCCAGGATCTTCATGGAACGCAAGATCGATCTGAAGGGGATCAACAGCCGGACGAACAAACAGGATGTGGCCACGATCTCCCTGAATTTTGAGATCGGGAGCAAAGAAGAATTGAGGGCTTTGGTGGAAAAACTGCGGCAGGTGGAGAGCGTGATGGATGTGAAGCGCACGACCGGATGATAGGAGTGGAGAGATATGGAACAGATGAAAGTAGGGCAGTGCCGTGTAGGGATGGTCATGACCAATTGTTATGGCCTGTTGAACACAGAGACGAAAGAGATGATCCTGGTGGATCCGGGAGATTCCCCGGAAACGATCGAGAAGATGGTCGCACAGCTGGAGGGGAGACCGGTGGCGGTCTTACTGACCCACGGCCATTATGACCATATCCTGGCTGTAGGAGCGGTCAAGGAAAAATATCAGATACCCGTCTATGCATGCAGAGAGGAAGAAGGGCTCCTGGCGGATACCTCATTGAACCTGACCGGGCAGGTGCGGCGTCCTGTGTCCCTCCATCCGGAAGTATGGGTGGAAGATCTGGAGAGTTTTTCACTGGCAGGTTTTTCCATCCAGGCGATCCATACACCCGGACATACGAAAGGCAGCGTATGTTATCATTTCCCGGAAGAAAAGCTCCTCATCAGCGGAGATACCCTGTTCCATGGATCGGTGGGGAGGACAGATCTGCCCACGGGGGATACAGGGCAGATGATGGAGAGTCTAAAGCGTCTGCTGGGGATGCTCCCGGACGAGACAGATGTGCTGCCCGGCCATGAGTCCGCGACGACGATCGGGTATGAAAAGAGGTATAATCCTTTTGTGTGAGATACAGATATGGATCAACAGGCAGGAATTTGAATACGACATCTATACGTTGGTACGTGCTTTTTATCCGCAGGTGCATACGGTCGTACATCATATAGGAGATCCTCAGGATGGGGAAGTGCCCGGGGACGGGCAGATATTTGTGCGGGCTTGGTGCGAGGAGCAGAAGGTCTGTGTGGGATACCGCAGGGACGGGCAGCCGGGTATATACAGAGAAGCTGCCATGGATACGCACAGAGACCGTAAGGAGACGAAGAGCCGCCTGAAACAGCTGCTCTACCGGGTCCTGGAGGAGGCCACCGGCCAGACTTTGGTCTGGGGGAACCTCACAGGAATCCGTCCGGTGAAGCTGGCGGCGGCTTTTCTGGAAGAAGGCATGGACGCAGCCCAGGCGCGGGCCCGTATGGAGGAAAAGTATTATCTGGACCGGTCAAAGAGTGATCTGTGTGTGGAGATCGCTCTGCGGGAAAAAGAGATCTTGCAGGGTTTTGATCCCAAAGAGGGATACAGTCTCTATGTGGGGATCCCTTTTTGTCCCAGTATCTGTATGTACTGTTCATTCAGCTCCTATCCCCTTGACAAGTGGAAAAAGAGAGTGGATGCGTATGTGGATGCCCTCTGTAAAGAAATCCGTGCAGTGGGTCCTATGGTACAGGGCAGGAAACTGCACACGATCTATATAGGGGGCGGCACACCCACTACTCTGGAACCTGGGCAGATGGACAAGGTACTTTCCTGCCTGGAAGAGAATCTCCCGTTCTCTGATCTGCGGGAATTTACGGCAGAAGCCGGACGTCCGGACAGTATCACCCGGGAAAAGCTGGAGGTGTTCAGGGCACATAAGATCACCCGGCTGTCTGTCAATCCCCAGACGATGGAACAGCGGACACTGGATCTTATCGGCAGGCGCCATACGGTGGAGGATGTCCTGGAGGCATATCAGATAGTGCGGGAGATGGGATTTGACAATGTCAATATGGATCTCATCGTCGGCCTGCCGGGGGAAGGCATCCGTGAAGTGGGACACACCCTGTCAAAGATCCGCAAGCTCGCCCCGGACAGCCTGACGGTGCATTCCCTGGCGATCAAGCGGGCTGCCCGCCTGCGCCTGTTCTCAGAAGAACACCGGGAGATATCATTTGAGAACAGTTGTCAGATCATGGGCATGGCGGAGAGGTATGCCAGGACCATGGGACTGGTCCCCTATTATCTCTACCGCCAGAAGAATATGGCCGGGGATCTGGAAAATGTAGGGTATGCGAAGGTGGGTAAGGCATGCCTCTATAATATATTGATGATGGAGGAAAAGCAGACGATCCTGTCCGTGGGGGCCGGGGGTTCCAGCAAATTTGTGGAGAAGGATGGCAAGACCGTGACCAGGGTGGAAAATGTAAAAGATGTCACCCATTATCTGGATCGGCTGGACGAGATGATCGAACGGAAGAAAAAAGGAATGGAAGTGTGGGTATAAGGAGGTACCATGTCTGCAAATACACAGGAAAACGCCGCTGATCTGGATGGTTTCATATCGCTTGATATATCAGAAGAATTCAAACACGCGGTCCAGGTGAGCCATCTGGCTTTCCATGTGGCGAAAGAGATGGATCTGGAGGAGGAGTTCTGCAGTGAATTGTCGGTGGCAGGGATCCTCCATGATATTGGGAAACTGAGACTGGTGGACCATATCTATGGGGACGGGGCGCAAGATCCGTTCGTGATCGAGGAATTGAAATATATGCGTATGCATTCTACTCTGGCATATGAGGAGTTATTGGGCAAAGGGTATCCGGATAATGTCTTAAAGAGCATCTTATATCACCATGAGAATTATGACGGGAGCGGATATCCGGCCAACCTGCGGGGGGATAGGATCCCTCTGGGGGCGAGGATACTGCGGATCTGTGATGTCTATTCCGCACTCCGCTCAGACCGTCCCTACCGGAAAGCTATGGATATGGACACAGCGATGCGGTTGATGATCGATGAGGTGAGATATTTTGATATGAAGGTCTTTCTGGCTTTTCAGCGAGTGGTGCATAAATGTGAATGGAGGGATTTTAAAGGATGAAGAAAAAACCGGTGACAGGCATGCGGGATATCTTGCCGGGCGAGATGGAGATCCGCGTCCATGCCATGGATCTGATCAGAGAGACGTATGGGAGTTTCGGCTTCCTCCCCCTGGAAACACCCTGTGTGGAACATATAGAGAATCTATCCAGCAAGCAGGGCGGTGAGAATGAAAAACTGATCTTCAAGATATTGAAAAGAGGGGAAAAACTGAGATTGGACCAGGTGGAGGAGGAGTCTGACCTGGTAGATGGAGGGCTGCGCTATGACTTGACCGTTCCGCTCTCCCGTTATCACGCCAACAATGCGAATGACCTGCCTTCTCCCTTCAAAGCGCTGCAGATGGGGAACGTGTGGCGGGCCGATCGGCCCCAGAGAGGACGTTTCCGACAGTTCATGCAGTGTGACATAGACATATTGGGCGATCCGACCAGTCTTGCTGAGATCGAGCTGATCCTTGCCACGACCACATTGTTGGGCAGACTGGGATTTAAAGATTTTACCATACGCATCAATGACCGGAAGATCTTGAAGGCTATGGCAAGATACAGCGGGTTTCCAGAGGAGAGTTATGATACGGTGTTCATCATCCTGGATAAGATGGACAAGATAGGCGCCCAGGGTGTGGCGGAAGAACTGAAAAAAGAAGGTTTTGCCGCTGATGCCGTAGACAGGTATATGGATCTCTTTGGACAGATAAATGGTGATGTGGAAGGGGTCAGACGCTGCGGCCAGATCCTGGAAGGCATCGTGGAGGAGTCCAGCATCGAGGGACTGATCTACATCATGGAGAGTGTGGAAGACGCGAAGACAGCGGAGTTTTCTCTCTGTTTCGATCCTACGCTGGTCCGGGGGATGTCTTACTATACAGGACCCATCTTTGAGGTGTCTATGGATGAGTACGGCGGTTCTGTAGGCGGCGGCGGTCGTTATGATGAGATGATCGGGAAATTTACCGGACAGGATGTATGTGCCTGTGGTCTTTCGATCGGATTTGAGCGGATCGTGATGCTGCTCATGGAACGGGGGGCCAAGATCCCTACAGCCAAAAAGAAGACAGCCTATCTGGTGGAAAAAAACATGCCTGCCAGGCAGATGCGCCAAATCCTGAAACAGGCAGGGCAGCTCAGGGAACAAGGAGACCAGGTGAACATCGCCGTGATGAAAAAGAACAAAAAATTCCAGAAAGAACAGCTCCGGCAGGAAGGGTATGGAGAGATCTTGGAGTTTTACCGGGAGAAAGAGTAGAAAGAAGAGGATCATAGAGAATGGCTGAGACAATGCAGGGGCTCAAGAGGAGCGCCAGATGTGCAGAGATCGATAAAAGTTCCATCGGTCAGGAAGTGACACTGATGGGCTGGGTGCAAAAGAACAGGAACAAAGGCGGGATCATATTTGTGGATCTGCGGGACCGCTCGGGTGTGATGCAGCTGATATTCGAAAATGGGAGTATCGACGAAGAAGGCTTCGAAAAAGCCGGGAGACTGCGCAGTGAGTTCGTCATAGCGGCTGTAGGTACCGTGGAAGCAAGGTCGGGGGCGGTCAATCCTGATCTCCTCACAGGTGAGATCGAGCTGCGTGTGCATAAGCTGCGTGTGCTGGCAGAGTCGGAGACACCGCCGTTCCCCATTGAAGAAGACAGTAAGACAAAAGAAGAACTCCGCCTGAAACATCGCTATCTGGACCTTCGCAGACCCGATCTGCAGCGCAATCTGATGATGAGGAGCCGGCTGACATCGCTGGTGAGGAACTTTTTCACAGAAGAAGGGTTTCTGGAGATCGAGACACCCATACTGATGAAGAGCACACCGGAAGGCGCCAGGGATTATCTTGTCCCCAGCCGCGTACATCTGGGGAATTTCTATGCATTGCCCCAGTCGCCGCAGATATATAAGCAGCTGCTCATGTGTTCCGGATACGACCGGTATTTCCAGATCGCCAGATGTTTCAGGGATGAGGATCTGCGGGCGGACAGGCAGCCTGAGTTTACCCAGATCGATCTGGAGATGTCTTTCGTGGATGTGGACGATGTGATCGATGTGAATGAACGGCTTTTGGAAAGAGCCTTCAGGGAGATCCTGGGAGTGGGGATCACTCTGCCCATCGCGCGCATGACCTGGAAAGAGGCTATGGAAAGGTTTGGATCGGATAAACCGGATCTGCGGTTCGGCATGGAACTCAAAAATGTGACGGACGTGGTCAGAGGCTGTGGGTTCGGTGTGTTCCAGGGCGCGATCGAGCAGGGCGGCAGTGTGCGCGGCATCAATGCAGAAGGCCAGGGGGCTATGCCCAGGAAGAAGATCGACAGATTAGTGAGTTTTGCCAAGGATCATGGAGCCAAAGGCCTGGCATATGCGGCCATCGCAGAAGATGGGAGCGTAAAGTCCTCCTTCTCTAAATTCATGTCCGAGGGAGAGATGGATGCCCTTGTGGGAGCCATGGCCGGAAAGCCGGGTGATCTGCTCTTGTTTGCGGCAGACCGGGATAAAGTGGTCTTCGATGTGCTGGGCAGCCTGCGGCTGGAACTGGCCAGACAGCAAGAGATCCTGGATAAAAATGACTACAAGTTTGTCTGGATCACAGAATTCCCCCTGCTTGAATGGTCAGAGGAAGAAGAGCGGTATATGGCCATGCACCATCCATTTACCATGCCTATGGAAGAAGATCTGGATCTTCTGGATACAGATCCCGGGAAGGTGCGTGCAAAAGCGTATGATATCGTGCTGAACGGCACAGAACTGGGCGGCGGGAGTGTCCGTATCCATCAGGATGATATCCAGGAGAAGATGTTCCAGGTGCTGGGTTTTAGCATGGAAGAAGCCCATAAGCAATTTGGCTTTCTGCTGCAGGCGTTCCAATACGGGGTACCGCCCCATGCTGGCCTTGCTTACGGTCTTGACAGGCTCGTGATGCTCATGGCGGGGGAAGACAGTATCCGGGACGTGATCGCATTTCCCAAGATGAAAGACGCTTCAGATCTGATGTCCGGGGCACCTGGTGCGGTCAGTGGACAACAGTTAGATGAGTTGCAGATCAGTCTGGCAGCGCAGGATATAAAGTAAATATAAGACCCATCCAACAGATCTGATATCATTGACGGTATCAAGACGGTCGGATGGGTTTTTATCTTTTATCTGTATCATCGCTCAAGGAGGAAGAGGCTGTATCTGCATTCAGATCACCGAACAGAGCGGTGCCGATCTGGTCGTTGGTGCGGAGTTTCCAGCTCACTCCGTCATTGATCAGTGTCAGGGTGATCAGATGGGTCTCGGTGGCTGTGTTGTTGTTAATGGAATCTATCAAGAGTTCATTGGATCTGGCAAGGCGCCCGCTCGGTCCGTCGACCAGGGCATCCGTAGTGGCCAGATAGCTCTCTAATCCTTCTTTGTATGTGGATAAGATCTCCGTGTATGAGAAGCTCGTCATCTCTACATCTACATTTGCGACTGAACCATTGTCCCGGGCGTCGACCACCTTATAATCAAAACAGGCGCGCATCTGCTCGAACAATGCCTTTGCCAATGCCTGTCCGTCTGCATCGCTGTTGTTGAATATATCGTTCAATCCCAGATAAGTACACATCTGGGCAGGTTCCATCTCTTTTAAGGTATCAAAGTATACACAGACCGTTTCCGTGGGGTTCAGGAGGTAAGGGTTGGCGATGACAGATATGAACCCTCCTACCAGCTGGTTCTCAAGGTCCAGATCCTTTTGGATATTCCAGTCTTTCCCCTTTTTTACCAGATCGATGTCGCAGGAACTGTAAACAGTGGGGTAGGTATGGTCATCCATCAGCTCTTTTAATAATAGGTAATGCTGCTCCAGGGATGTGTCTGGTGAAGCCTGCCCCTTGGCGGCGGACATGATCACCTGGGACAGATATTCCTTTTGGTAATCTTTCGCGAGGGCATGGGCATCCAGGGTCACGATCTGCATATGGCAGGAAGCGGTGTCTTCTTTTGCGCGTATCTTGAGGATCTTATAGTCAAAATATTTAAAAAAATGTGAAGTCACGCCTACTATA
>CANTEW010000034.1 GCA_947652925.1 uncultured Lachnospiraceae bacterium | reverse complement strand
TAAATACAAGGAGTTTTTGAGATATGATAAAAATACTTTTCGTCTGCCACGGCAACATTTGCCGCAGTCCAATGGCCGAATTTGTTATGAAAGATATGGTGGACAAAGCGGGCCTGGCGGATCAGTTCTACATTGGATCTGCAGCCACCAGTCGTGAAGAACTGGGGAATCCAGTCTATCCGCCGGCGCGCCAGAAGCTGGCTGAACATGGGATAAGCTGTGCCGGGAAGACAGCGCGGCAGCTCAGGGCCAGTGACTATGAGGAATATGACTTGCTGATCGGGATGGACAGTGCTAATCTGCGCAATATGCAGCGGATCTGCGGCAGCGATGAGGAGGGGAAGATCAGTCTGTTGTTGGATCATACCAGTCGTCCGGGTGATGTAGCTGACCCATGGTATACACGGGATTTTGATGCCACATGGAGAGACGTGGAAGAAGGATGCCGGGGACTTTTAAATAAACTTTTCAGAAAAGACTGAGTTGATCGATCTTTAAGGAGCGCAGATGTTTTTCAGTGATCCGATCGTGTTCGGTGAGGGGACTGCACAGCATAGGCGAATGTATGTCATATGACTTCCGTATTGACTGCTCATATACATCACTAACATTAGCATAACAATAACGGCAGTTATTGGGACATGTGTTATAGGCCCCGATATCTATACTCTCCAGGCAGCCGCATCCTTGGCGTTGATTTTTATCTTTGCGGCCGTTTAACCGGGAACCTGTGATCTTTTCCAGGAGCCTTTTGTCGATACAGCTGCCGTGTTTTATACCGGCTTCCTGCAGGTCGATCTGTTCAGCACAGGATACGATCTCCATCTGGTGGGCAGCAGCGGTCTCAGACATATGAGAAGCCAGACAGAGGATCATTTCCTGGGAGGGCGATAGGATCTTCAGCGGTCCCATGCGGCTCTTTGTCTTTGTATAGAGATCCACGAAACTGATCGTGACTTTATGTGTATAGCCTTCCAGGCCGCGGGCTATCTCCTGGAAGGCTTTTTGGTGGTATGGGAGAGTGTATGTCTCGTTGAATAAAATGGGGTCGTACCGCCATATCATCCGGTCGGGCCCGATCTTATCGGAGAGGGTGCGAAATACAGAGAGCATATGCTTGCGTTTGTGGGGGATACCCGGTTCGATATCCCTCCCATAGCCGGTGAGCGTGAACTGGAAGTAGTATTTATATGCGTCCAGTTCACTGAGTCTGGGCAGCATGTTTTCGGGATTTTTGCTCCAGAATACGATACAGTCCACGATTTCAGGTGAAAGATCGATCTTGCTGATCTGATCGGGGCGAAAAGGGTTTCTGACACATAGGGATCCCTCTTTGATCCGTTCGTAAAACCAATCGGAGTAATGGTCAGGCAGGTCTGTCCTGCGGCTGGCGCTCAGTATCATTTTCTCTTTATCCTCATTTCTGTATATAATGGATCTGTGATGTCTATTCTCTGATCATAGCATAAAGATCAGTAAAAACAAGGTATATCCCACATTTTATTGTATAAATGGCAGCATAGAGGCGGTTGTGCCAAGTGAGGGCAATGACAAGCTGCGCTGTGTGTGGCTCATCCGGTACTCATCCTGTTTTGAAAGGATATGGGTCCGTGTGCCCCATCATCGCGTACAGTGGTGTATCGGTCCATGTCCCTGCTGGGAAAAAACTAGTTGACAACTAGGTAATATAGGAATATAATCAATACATACTAAACATACAAAAATGATAGGAAAATATTTCAGACAGCGAGGGAATGGATATGGGTGATAAGATCAAGAGGGAAGACCGAAAATTCAGATTTGAGACACTGCAGCTGCATGTGGGGCAGGAAGCGGCGGATCCGGTGACGGATGCGAGGGCTGTGCCTATCTATCAGACTTCTTCTTATGTATTTAAAAACTGTGATCATGCGGCGGCGCGTTTTGACCTGTCGGATCAGGGGAATATCTACGGACGTCTGACGAATCCGACGCAGGATGTGTTCGAAAAACGGATCGCGGCCTTGGAGGGGGGCGTGGCGGCTTTGGCGGTGGCTTCAGGTGCGGCAGCGATCGCATATACGATCCAGAACCTGGCGCAGAACGGCGACCATATCGTATCAGCCAAGAATATCTATGGCGGTACATATAATGTGCTGGCACATACATTTCCGGGATATGGGATCCAGACTACGTTTGTGGACATTTTTGATGAAAAAGAAGTGGAGGCGGCTGTCCAGGAGCGGACAAAAGCCATTTTCATAGAGACATTGGGGAATCCCAATTCGGATGTGGTGGATATCGAGGCGATAGCGAAGATCGCGCACAGACATAACATCCCTCTTGTTGTAGATAATACATTTGCCACACCTTATCTGGTAAGGCCCATTGAATATGGTGCGGATATCGTGGTGCATTCCGCGACAAAATTTATCGGGGGCCATGGGACGACCCTGGGCGGTGTTATCGTGGACGGTGGGAAGTTTGACTGGGAGGCTTCCGGCAGATTCGCTTCCCTGACAGAGCCGAATCCCAGTTATCATGGGGTCAGTTTTACGAAGGCGGCAGGCCCAGCGGCGTTTGTGACGAAGATCCGTGCGATCTTGTTGAGAGATACAGGGGCCAGCTTGTCTCCTTTCCATGCATTTATTTTCCTGCAGGGGCTCGAGACACTGTCTCTGCGCGTGGAACGCCATGTGGAGAATGCTCTGGAGGTGGTGAGGTATCTGCAGAGCCATCCTCAGGTGGAGAAAGTCCATCATCCGTCGGTGACAGAGGATGCCGCACAGAAAGCGCTGTATGAAAAATATTTCCCCAATGGCGGCGGTTCCATCTTTACAGTTGAGATCAAGGGTGACGCCCAGAAGACGAAAGAGTTTATCGATAACCTGGAGTTATTCTCATTGCTGGCAAATGTGGCGGATGTGAAATCCCTTGTGATCCATCCAGCCACGACTACGCACAGTCAGTGTACAGAAGAGGAGCTGCTGGATCAGGGGATCAAACCGAATACGATCCGCTTGTCCATTGGCACGGAAAATATCCATGATATCATCCAGGATCTGGAGGAAGCCTTTAAGGCGGTATTTTAAAAAACTATGAAATTTTCGAAGAAATGCAGGTATGGGCTCCGGGCGCTGATCGATCTGTCGGCAAATTCAGGGAATGACCATATCGTGCTTGGCAGCATCGCGGAACGGAATGGGATTTCCCCTCAGTATCTGGAGCAGGTATTCGCCAGCCTCCGCAGGGCTGGGATCGTGAAAGGGATCAAAGGTTCACAGGGCGGTTATCGGTTGAATGCGGATCCGAAAGAGATCACGGTGGCGACGATCCTTGAGGCTTTGGACGGCAGTTACCAGATCGATGATGAAGAGATACCAGAGGACAGCCATGGGCATGGTATCGGCGCCAGTATCCAGGAAATGGTCATCGACCAGGTGAATGGCCAGCTGGATCGGCTGCTGCGGGGGATCACTTTAGACGATCTGAAGAAGAGGTATCTGGATCACAGGGAATATAGCCAGGATATGTATTATATTTAAGGTGGCCTTTGCCCCGATCTTAGTGTAGCAACAAGCTGATTTCTGTATCGATCGCACCGCCTATTTTGCCATCTGCTGCGTTGTCGTCAATCGCTGTAGCCACCGCTACACCTCATTCCTCCGCCTTGCAGAGCGACAAAATATTCGGCACGCTTTATTACAGAAGTCAACTTGTCGCCACATTAGGGGCTATTTTGTGCCAATAAAGATAAAACCTGCTGTCGGATAGGGACAGCAGGTTTTCTATACTCATTTTTTATACCTCGAAGATCTTTCCTTCTTTTTCACAATATCTGCAGTATTTACCGTTTTCAGAGATGAAAGGTGTGTATGAATTGTTTTTCATATCTTTGATGTAAACGATATCAGTTGCGATCATCTTCACGATCGAGAAGCGTTTGCTCAGGCTTGAGATCCACTCGTATGTCTTTTCTTTCGGGGATGCAGCCAGGACCAGATTGTAACCGCCTTCGCAGGCTTTCAGAGAGAAGTAGGCTTTCTCCATCTTATCCGGGGATGCGAATACCTGGCTGTGGACATAGGAGGAAAAGTTTTTCTTCACAAATTCCTGGAAAGATGCTTTGTCATATGTAACGCCGCTCACTGCATCCTGGATCTTGTCGCCGCGGTCGATGCGGACTTTCAGGACTTTTAGGACATCGATCGCCCAGTCGAGGAAAGACATGCTGGTATAGTCCATGGTCTCGAGCAGGTTGCTGATCAGTTCTTTGCTCAGAGTGCTGGAGTTTTTGGCTTCTTCAAGTAATATCTTTTTCATGATCATATCTCCTTCATAAGTATGCTCCTGCATGGGCAGGATGATTTTATAGATGGACCTTATATGAGATATTATCTCAGTCCGTCGGCAACCTGTCAATACTTTCGATGAAAAAAATAGGGGAGGGGGCAGAGCTATCTGTTTCAAAGAGACAGTGTATGGTAGACGTTCCCTGACAGGTCTTTCCAGGTCGCTTCTTTTTCAGTGAGTATCATATATCCGTTTGCGCTGCCCTCTTTGGGGATGGATACAGAGCCGGGGTTTAAGTACAGATTTTCGTTTCCGAAAGAGTCCCAGGCGGGGATATGTGTGTGGCCGTGGAGCAGGATGTCCCCTGGCTGTAAGGGCGGCAGGCATCTGGTGTTAAAGTTGTGGCCGTGTGTGGCGTAGATCATACGGTCCCCTGCATAGAGGATGCAGTAGTCAGCCAGGATGGGGAAGTCGAGTACCATCTGGTCTACCTCCGTATCACAGTTCCCGCGCACGCAGAGGATCTGTCCTTTCCGTTCGTTCAGCAGCTTGAGGACTGTTTTGGGGGCATATCCTTTTGGCAGGTCGTTCCGGGGTCCGTGGTACAGGATGTCGCCGAGGAGCAGGAGCTTGTCTGCATGCTCCCGGTCAAGAGCGGCGAGCATCTCTTGGCAGTAGGTGCTGGAACCGTGGATATCAGATGCGATCATTGATCTCATATCATTTTACCTCCGATCATGGGTGTTGATGTCTGTTTTATTTCTTTGTACCTTTTGTGTCGCGTTTTGCCAGTTTTAGTTTTTCCAGCGGGAGGGGTTTGTCTTTGTAGCTGATGGAGTATCCACAAGAGGCGTCCAGGAGGTAGGCGTGTTCTATCAGATCCCCTTCGCCCAGGCGTATGCCCCGCACGCCCAGGGAATTTCTCTTCTGAAAAGGCACCTCCCGGATGGTCATGCGCAGGAAGTAGCCGTCCCGGCTCTGTAAGACGATAGATCCCGCATGGGCGGAGATCCCGGCAAACACTGCTTCGTCCCCGTCGTTTAACCGGAGAGCGGCGACTGTGCGTTTCGAAACATCAAATTCCTGGCCTTCTACCTGTTTTACCAGGCCCTGGGCTGTGGCGAACAGGAGGGAGGAGCTTTTGATCTCTGTAAGGCTCATCACAGATATGATCCGTTCTTCCTGGCTGTCGTAGTTGCTCACGTTATCAATGGGTACGCCTTTCCCGCGTACTTTGACCAGAGGGAGTTTCTCTATTTTTGCCAGATGCATTTTTCCTGTATTGGTGAAGATGGCGATCTTATCTGTGTTCATGCAGGGGAAGACATATCTGTATTCCCTGTGTATGGCTTCCTGGTTCCGCTCGTAGGAGGGCTTGTCGATGATCTTGGCATACCCGAACTTATCGATCAGGGATACGACTTCCATTTCTTTTTGTTCGGTCTCTTCGTAGACAGCTTCCTGGGCGTTTTCAATGGCGGTGCGCCTGTCTCTGGCGTATGCCCGCTTGATGGCGTTCAGATCTTTGACGATCACAGCCATCATGGTGTCGTAGTCGCTCAAGATCTTTTCATAGCGGGTGATATTTTCTAGCGTGTCCTGGTGTTCTTTCATCAGGGCCTCCACTTCTAAGCCGATGAGACGGGACAGGCGCATCTCCAGGATCGCTGTGGCCTGTTTCTGGGTAAAATGAAGTTTGGCGGCTTGTTTTTTGCTGGCCTGGGACCTGAAACGTATGCCTTCTGTCATCCCGTTGGTCAGGCATTCTTTTGCCTGGGTCTGGCTTTTGCTGCCCCGGAAGATCTCGATGATCAGGTCGATCACATCACAGGCTTTGATCAGCCCTTCCTGGATCTCCTTTTTTTCCAGGTCTTTTTCTAATAATGTCTTGTGCTTTCGTGTACAGACGTCGATCTGGAAATCCACATGGTGTTCGATCAGCTGTTTTAAGTCCAGAGTCTCTGGACGCCCGTCTGCCACGGCCAGCATGTTCACGCCGAAGGTGTCTTCCAGGCGGGTCTTTTTGTAGAGCATATTCTTTAGATTTTCCACGTCTGCGCCTTTGCGCAGTTCCAGTACGATGCGTATGCCCTCTTTGGAAGATTGGTTGGAGATGTCGGTGATGTCTGTGGTCAGGCGGTTTTCCACCAGTGAAGCTACGTCATTTAGGAATTTCCCGATGTTGGCCCCGATCATAGTGTAGGGGATCTCTGTGATCACCAGGGAGTTTTTTCCGCTTTTGCCCTTCTCAAGTTCTACTTTCCCACGCAGACGGATCTTGCCGCTCCCTTTGCTGTAGATATCCAGCAGGTCGTCCTGGTTCACCACCAGTCCGCCTGTGGGAAAATCAGGGCCTTTGATATGGCGCATCAGGCCTTTGATGGTGATGGAGTTGTTCTTGATATAGGCTTTCACCGCGTCTATGACTTCCCCCAGGTTGTGCGGAGGGATACTGGTGGCCATGCCCACCGCGATCCCCTCAGCCCCGTTGATCAGCAGGTTGGGGACGCGGACCGGGAGGACGGAGGGCTCTCTTTCTGTCTCATCGAAATTGGGCAGGAAGTCTACCACGTCTTTGTCCAGGTCGGCCAGATATACTTCCTGGGTGATGCGCATCAGCCTGGCTTCGGTGTAGCGCATGGCCGCCGCGCCGTCCCCTTCGATGGAACCGAAATTCCCGTGGCCGTCCACCAGAGCCTGGCCCCGCTTGAATTCCTGGGACATGACCACCAGGGCTTCGTAGATGGAACTGTCGCCATGGGGATGGTATTTACCCATGGTGTCGCCTACGATACGGGCGCATTTGCGGTAGGGCCTGTCGTAGCGGATGCCCAGTTCATACATGTCGTATAGAGTCCTGCGCTGGACGGGTTTTAATCCGTCGCGTATGTCCGGCAGGGCGCGGGACACGATCACGCTCATGGCATAGTCGATATAAGAACGCTGCATCTCTTCTGAATACTCAGCCCGTATGATATTATCTCCTATCTGCTGCGGCATGTTCTCTCCCCTTTCGTGCATGTAGTGATCGCCATAAATGAAAGTCGATCGCTAGATGTCCAGCTGTGCATCCTGGGCATGTTCATAGATAAAGGCTTTCCTGGGTGGTACGTCGCTCCCCATCAGTATCTCTGTCATCTCAGAAGCCAGACGGACGTCTGAGATCTCCACTCTTTTTAATATCCTGGTCTTAGGGTCCAGGGTCGTTTCCCACAATTGCTGTGCGTCCATCTCTCCCAGGCCTTTGTAGCGCTGCAGGGTAAAGGAGCCTTTGTGGGTCTTACGGTACTGTTCCAGGGCTTTATCGTCGTAGAGATACTGTTCGCTGCCTTTCTTGGGCAACACTTTATACAGGGGAGGCATGGCAAGATAAACATGGCCCTCCTGGATCAGCTCCGGCATGAAGCGGTAGAACAGAGTCAGCAGCAAGGTGGAGATATGCGCACCGTCCACATCTGCATCTGCCATGATGATGATCTTATCATAGCGCAGCTTGCTGATATCAAAGTCATTGCCGTACCCTTTTGAAAATCCGCATCCAAATGCATGGATCATGGATTGTATCTCTGCATTGGCTAATATCTTATCAATGGTGGCTTTCGCCACATTGAGGATCTTGCCCCGGATGGGCAGGATCGCCTGGTAGTTCCGGTCCCGGGCGGTCTTGGCGGAACCGCCGGCGGAATCTCCCTCCACGATGAATATCTCGCATTTGGAGGGGTCTTTTTTCTCACAGTTGGCCAGTTTTCCGTTGGAGTCAAAGGAATATTTTTGCTTGGACAGCAGGCTGTTCCTGGCGCGTTCTTCGGTCTTGCGTAGTTTTGCCGCTTTTTCCGCGCAGGAGAGGACAGTCTTCAATGTGTCCAGGTTCCGGTCAAAATAGTGGGTCAGCCCGTCCCCCACCACTTTGCTCACAGCCCTGGCGGCGTCGGGATTGTCTAGTTTCGTCTTGGTCTGTCCTTCAAAACGCGGGTCGGGATGCCGGATGGAGATCACGGCGGTCATGCCGCCCCGGATGTCGGATCCGGTGAAGTTGGCATCTTTTTCTTTGAGGATCCCGATCTCTCTGGCGTAGTTGTTCATGACGGCGGTGAAAGTGGCTTTAAATCCGGTGAGATGCGTCCCGCCTTCCGCGTTGAGGATGTTGTTGCAGAACCCCATGATATTTTCCTGGAAGTCGTTGGTGAACTGGAAAACTGCCTCGATCCGGATATGTTCTGCTTCTCCCCGCAGAGAGATGGGTTCGCAGACGGTTTCTTTTTTCTTATTCAGATCGGAGATAAAACCCACGATGCCGTCCGGTTCAGAATATTCTATCGTCTCTGTTTCTGCACCTCTGCGGTCTTCGAACAGGAGTGTCAGGTCAGAATTTAAGTAGGCGGTCTGGTGGAGCCGGCTCTTGATCTCCGCGGCGGAAAAATCAGTCTTTTCGAAGATCTCGCTGTCGGGCAGGAATGTGATGCAGGTGCCGGTCTCTGTCGTCTTCCCCAGCCGGGGGAGACTGCCGTCCTGTTCCAGGCCCAGAGCGGGGATGCCCCGTTCGTAATAATCATGATGGATCCATCCGCTGCGGCTGATCTTGATATCCAGATAGGCGGACAGGGCATTCACCACGGATGAGCCCACGCCGTGCAGCCCTCCGCTCGTCTTGTATGTGGAATTGTCGAATTTTCCTCCCGCGTGGAGGGTGGTGAATACCAATCGTTCGGCGGGCATCCCTTTTTCATGCATATCTACAGGGATCCCGCGCCCGTTGTCAGTCACGGTACAGGAACCGTTTTTTTCCAATATCACATGGATCTTTGTGCAGAAACCTGCCAGATGTTCGTCTACAGCGTTGTCCAGGAGTTCGTAGATCAAATGGTTCAAGCCTTTTCCAGATACGCTGCCGATGTACATCCCCGGCCGTTTCCTCACTGCTTCCAAACCCTCCAGCACAGCGATGCTCGCTGCATTGTAAGAATCTTTTCCAGCCATATCAAGCTACCTTCCATATTTAAAATGTTATGATCTCAAAAATCTGAGCAGTGCCTCGGCTACTCCGTCATCTTCGTTGCTGGCTGTCACATAGTCTGCCACATTTTTTGCGTGTTGATTCCCATTTCCCATGGCGACAGATGTCCCGGCCCACTGCAGCATATCCAGGTCGTTATCGCTGTCCCCGATGGCAAGGACATTTTCAGCTGTCAGATCCAGGTGTTCTGTCAGTCTGCGCAGTCCATCCGCCTTGCCCCAGCTCCCCTGGACGATCTCCAGATTGATCGGGATCACGGATAATGGGTGGACGCTCCCCAGGGCGTCGATCTGCCGTTTTAATCGGAACTTCTGGTCAACATTCATACATACGATATGTATCTTTCCGATCTTCCGGGAAGGGTCTGCCATGAAAGTGTCCAGAGTATCCAGTTTTATATCGGTGGATAAGAGCTGGTCGCAATAGCTGCGCATCAGTCCTGCTCTGTACAGGTATTTGATCCCGAAAGTATCCACGTACGCATCCAGTCCCTCGTAGAGTTCGATGAAGAGTTCATACTGGCTTGCCAGGTCATAGATGTCCTGCACTGTCTGATAAGGGATGGACTGGGCATGGATCATCTCTTCTGTCTCTGCATCCACCACGATCGATCCGTTGGCGTTGATGAAATAGGAGATGCCGTGATGATCCCCCAGGACAGATGCCGCGTTGCGGTAGCTGCGCCCTGTGGTCGGCACTATATGATAGCCGGCGTCAATAGCTCGCTGGACCACTTCCCGGGTCTTGGGGGAGATGCTGCAGTCTGGACGCAGCCAGGTCCCATCCAGATCGATAGCGATCAGTCGAATATCCATTAAGATCCACTCCTACCTGTTCCATATTGTCTTTCAGCGTAAAAATAAAAAAACTCCTGCTTCGTCAAGAAACAGAAGTCGCAAACAGTTCGTACGGGAGTCGAACCCGTGTTTCCGCCGTGAGAGGGCGGCGTCTTGACCACTTGACCAACGAACCATTTCTTTATCGTACTTGCATATAATAAACCATTTTCACAGAATATGCAAGTACTTTTTTAAAAAATTTTTGACCGATATCTTTAGAGCGTGTTTGAAGACTGGTCTGTGTCCAGATGGGATCGATCAAGGGGTTATATAATTTATAGGATTGAGATCAACACAATCATAGTTATAGTATATGGTGAACAAAAATATAGTCATCCCACATCCGGAAAAGCCAGGTTATTACAAAAGTATTAACTTTTCCAGGAAATGTAAACGAACGATAACATTCAGAGAAAAAATACTTTTCAAATATCATAAAATGCGATATAGTATCCATGGCTTTTGCAAAAGCAATGAGGTCCGGGCATATCGACGGTTCTGTCTGCCTGATCTGGCTTGTCCGGAGCAAGAGGCTACATAAAGGGCTGCCGCCTGGAGCTTTGGAGCTTTAGGCGGCAGCCCTGTCTTGTGTTGAGTGTCAAGGGGTATTATTTTTTATATTTTTTTGGGAGCTGAATAAAGAAAGTCCGATCTGAGAAAAATTTATCTATGAAAGTCCGGAGTAAGCCCGAAGGTGTGGGACAGCCGGTTTTCATCCATAGGTCAGGAGGATTCTTAAAATGGCACTTAACAAAGTAGAAATATGCGGTGTAAATACATCAAAGCTCCCGGTACTCACCAATGAAGAGAAAGATGAGCTGTTTAAAAGGATCAAACAGGGGGATCAAAAAGCGAGGGAATTATACATCAAAGGAAACCTGCGGCTGGTATTGAGTGTGATCAAGAGGTTTTCCAACAGTAATGAGAATGCAGACGACTTGTTCCAGATCGGATGTATCGGTCTGATCAAAGCGATCGACAATTTTAAATTAGAATTAGATGTGAAGTTCAGTACTTATGCGGTGCCCATGATCATCGGGGAGATCCGCCGTTATCTCAGGGATTACAATTCCATACGTGTGAGCCGTTCCCTGCGGGATATTGCCTACAAAGCCATCTACGCCAAAGAAAATTATATGAAGCAGCATTCGAAGGAGCCTACAGTCAATGAGATCGCAGAGGAGATCGGGATAGAAAAGGAGATGATCGTCTATGCCCTGGATGCCATACAGAATCCGGTTAGTCTATATGAACCAGTGTACACGGAGGGCGGGGATACCCTCTATGTCATGGATCAGATCAGCGACAAGAAGAATAAGGAGGAACACTGGATAGAGAGCCTTTCGCTGCAGGATGCCATGAACAAGCTTGGCGAGAGGGAACAGTCTATCATACAGATGCGGTATTTCCAGGGGAAGACCCAGATGGAAGTATCGGCGGAGATCGGGATCTCCCAGGCGCAGGTCAGCCGTTTGGAAAAGAACGCATTGAAGACTATGCGCAATTATCTCCGGCAGTGATGGTCCGGCCGCGCAGAGCTGTATCGAGCAGAGGGGTGCTGCAAAGATGATATGGTCCTGCACGGCTGTAGTTTTGTCTGTGTCTTATGACAAGTTTTGCAGATCAGGACGTTTTGTGATAGGATATACATAGAGATAAGATATTGAGGCGGGTATGAAAAAATGAGGAAAGAGAAGATGGCAGAAGATAAAAAACAAAAGGCGGTAAGCTGTCCAGGAGTAGACGGAGTCTACCGGGAAAGGTTTGCAAGACATTTTGAGGAACTCCGGTGGCTGTATACAGAACTTTATCAGAATGACTCCATGTTTGCAGAATTGTGTGATAATATGGAAGCGTTTTATCAGGAGCGGGGAGACGCTTTGAAAGGACTGGACGCCCGGCGGGTGGCTGATCCAGGGTGGTATAAACGGAACGATCTGCTGGGGATGATGTTCTACGTTGATAATTTTGCCGGCGATCTCAAAGGTGTGGAGTCCAGGCTGGATCATCTGGAAAAGAGCAATGTGGACTATATCCATCTGATGCCCTTTTTGGAAACGCCCAAGGACCGTTCTGACGGAGGATATGCGGTGTCGGATTTCCGGAAAGTCCGGGAGGGCCTGGGGACTATGGAGGATCTGGAGAGCCTGACGGCGGCCTGTCATGAGCGGGGGATCTGTGTCTGTATGGATTTTGTCATGAACCATACCTCGGAGGACCATGAATGGGCCAGGCGGGCACGGCAGGGCGACGGGGAATATATGAGCCGGTATTTTTTCTTTGATGATCCGCGCATACCTTCGCTGTATGAAAAGACAGTGCCGCAGGTGTTCCCTGCTACCGCGCCCGGGAATTTTACATGGATCGAGGAGGCGGGGCATTATGTGATGACCACGTTCTATCCCTATCAGTGGGATCTGGATTATAAAAATCCCAGGGTCTTTAATGAGATGATGTATAATTTCATGTATCTGGCCAACCGGGGCATGGATATCATCCGCATCGACGCGGTGCCCTATATCTGGAAAGAATTAAATACCCAGTGCCGGAATCTCCCCCAGGTCCACACGATCGTGCGCATCATGCGCATGATCAGCGAGATCGTATGCCCCGGCGTCCTGCTGTTGGGTGAAGTGGTGATGGAGCCGGAGAAAGTGGTGCCGTATTTTGGCACGCTGGATAAGCCGGAATGCCATCTGCTCTACAATGTGACCACCATGGCGACCACATGGCATACAGTGGCCACGCGGGATGTGCGGCTCCTCAAGCGGCAGCTGGATATCGTAAATTCCCTGCCGAAAGACCATATATTCCTGAATTACCTGCGCTGTCATGATGACATTGGCTGGGGGCTCGACTATGGTTTCCTGATGGCGGACGGGATCGGGGAACGTTCCCACAAACAGTATCTGAATGATTATTTCCAGGGCTTTGCGGGAGACAGCCGCAGCCGCGGGGAACTCTATAATTCGGATCAGGCTTCAGGGGATGCCCGGTTCTGCGGGACGACGGCTTCCATGTGCGGGATAGAGAAAGCCGGGTTCGAACAGGATGAGGCCGGGATGGAGCAGGCCATACAGCTCAATCTCATGCTCCATGCCTATATGTTCATGCAGTCCGGTATCCCTGTGCTGTACAGCGGCGATGAGATCGGCCAGGTCAATGACTATACTTATAAAGAGGATCCTTATAAAGCGGGAGACTCCAGGTATATCCACCGGGGCGCCATGAGATGGGATCTGGCGGAGAACATCACCGATCCGGATACAGTGGAAGGGAAGATCTTCCAGGGGCTGGACAGATTGGAGAAGATCCGCAAAAGGGAAAAAGTATTTGCGGCAAATGCGGACACTTGGACCATCGAGACATGGGACCAGGCTGTGCTGTGCATCGGGAGGGCCTATCAGGGAGAGAAGATCGTCGGCCTGTTTAACTTCAGCGGATCTGACAAGACTGCATGGATCGATGAGACAGACGGCGAGTATGTGGATCTGATCTCAGGAGGGACGAGAAAGGCAGCGGGGGTGGATATCCCGGCGTATGGTTTTTATTATTTAAAAAAATTATAAAAAAGGTATTGACAAACCCCGACAAAGATCATATAATGGCAGAGCAGGTAACGCAAGAGCGGTTACCAAAAGCACAAAGATATGGGATCTTAGCTCAGTTGGGAGAGCATCTGCCTTACAAGCAGAGGGTCATAGGTTCGAGCCCTATAGGTCCCATATTACATTTTAAAGAAGTTTGGCGAGATAGCTCAGCTGGCTAGAGCATACGGTTCATACCCGTAGTGTCGGGGGTTCAAGTCCCTTTCTCGCTATTTTCGCAAGTCCTGAAGACCTTTGAGAAGAGGGTTTTCAGGTTTTTTTCTTTTACAGAGAATGGCCCCGAAAAAAGTATTTATTGGAAAATGTTGTGATACCCCTTTACACGGCTTTCCTGCGGCTTATATAATGTAGTGGACTGTACCGCTCATATTTCGCAAAATGAACGGTACAGTAGGTTAGGATCAGGAAAGGAGAGAACTTATGGAAAAATATGAGTGTGCACCATGCGGTTATATCTATGATCCGGAAGTAGGGGATCCAGACGGGGGTATCGCCCCGGGGACATCCTTCGAGGATATCCCCGATGATTGGGTGTGTCCGGTCTGTGGTGTTGGAAAAGAGGATTTTTACCCGGTACAGGAATGATGGATCTGATGGGAGCGGGTCAGCCTGCGGGCGGGGTGTCCACGGGATACCTGGACACGGCCCATACAGGTCCCCCATAATCACAGGGGTTTCTGGCTTCCCGGATGATCAGGGCGGGGTCCCAGAGCATAGATGTATTCTCAAGGCTCTGTGGATCCACGATGGACAGCTGGCCGTCCTCTGTGGCCCCAGTGACTAAGATGAAATGTCCGTTCGCTGTAAAATGCCCGGGTCCCATGAGCAGTACCAATATCTTGTCGAAACCCAGTGCTCTGACGATGTTTTCCGGGGTCAGCGCCATCTGGCAGCTTTCCACACGCAGGCCGAACAAAGCGAGCCCCTCCGGGACCAGATTATGGTAAGAGCCATGGCCGGGGGAATAGTAACCGTGTTCCTGTGACCAGGCTGCCATGTCGATGGGGGTGACTGTATGGTCGGTAAAACTGTCCACCACCATGGCGAGCGCGGTGGGCCCACACCCGTGCGAGGTGAGCGGGTCCTGCCCGCCCCATAGATAATCGGCCCAGCGGGCATCATGCTGATTGAAATAGGTAAGATCCCCCATCTTGGTGGGGATGGTCCCTGAATAAGTACCATCAGCCAGGAGCTGGGGCGGATCGTCTGAGATCATGGGTGTGGACGCCGGCGGCGGTACAGGCTCAGGGGCAGGGGTGGGTGTTGGTGCAAATGCCTCTATGATCGGGTTCCCCTCTTTCGGAGGGAGAGCGCTGGCAGTCATCTTGGCAGAGAGAGGCAGATAGCCGACACAGCACACCAGGATCAGCGCCAGGGGGAGACAATGCTGCTTTATAAAAATATCATGTTTTTTTGATCTTTTTTTCATAAAATATAGGTGGTGACCTCCTTATCTGTGCTCCATGTTATTATAACATAGATCTCGGATGAGAAAATAAAAAAGTTAGAGTGTGGTTGAAAACCTCGAATATCCTTAAATAGTACATTCCAAAAACGGCGTTTTAAGGGGTCCGGGGGATCACGGATCTCACCCGGACACCTTAAAACGCCGTTTTTGGAATGTACTCATTTATTATCTGTAAATTTTCTATAATTTTAAAGATATTTTAGGTTTTCAAACATGCTCTAGCGGAGGGTGGGAACATGCAGATCGTATTTGACCATGTGACAAAAAGATTCCGGGAAGGGAGTATCGGTCTTGAGAAGGTTTCTTTTGAGATCCAAAAAGGGGAGTTTGTCTTTATCGTCGGAGAGAGCGGCGCCGGGAAGAGTACCCTTTTGAAACTTTTGACAAAACGGGACGATGTGACCAGCGGCGATATCTATGTGGGCGATCAGTCGGTGAGGCGGCTGACCAGGAAAAAGATCCCATACTTCCGCAGGCAGTTTGGGATCATGGATAAAGAAGTGGGGCTTTTGGAACATATGGATCTTTACCAAAATGTGGAGCTGGCCCTGATCGCCACAGAGCAGCCGGAGGCTGTCAGGCGGCCAAAAGTCATGAGGATCTTGAAGCTCATGGGGCTTGCCGGGAAAGAGGACCATCTGCCCATCGAGGTATCTATCGGGGAGAGGGCCAGAGCGATGCTGGCCAGGGCGATCGTGACGGATCCGGCGATCCTGGTCTTAGATGAACCTACAGCCAATCTGGATCCCGGGCTGGCCTGGGACATCATGACGCTCGTGGAGAAGATCAATCGGGCGGGGGTCACCGTGCTCGTGGTCAGCCATTCTGAGGATCTGGTGAATGTGATGAAAAAAAGGGTGTTCACATTGGTGGCGGGCGCACTGGTGTCAGATGAGAAAAAAGGGCGTTATGATCCCAAAGCGATGGATATCTTTGCCTATCGTAAAGTCATGGAGGAGCGCCACGGAGCCGGTCATGGGTTCCGCAGGCCGGTGGATAAAAAATCCTTTTTGGGCAGCAGGTAGGGTTATATTTTCCAGGTGCAGGCCGATATATATAATGAGGAAAGCCAGATCTTATCCTGGGATAGAGGGTATCTGGCCGGCTCAGATCTATCAATAAAAAAATCAGATCCGGACTGTCCCAGACTGGTGCGTTCCCACAGGCCTGGGAGAGGCGCGGATGGAAGAAAGGAGAGTATATCTATGGCAATCGGTGGTATTGGTTCATCTTTTAATAATATGTATGGCATTTCTAACAGTTATAATGACTACAGGCTCCAGACAGCGCTGGCAAAACATGGCCTTTCCGGGACGAACAAGACGAGCAGCAAGTCTGGAACGAGCCAGGCAGTGTCCAATGGATCTGTGGATTTCTTGAAACAGTATAATACAGCCATGTCAGACCTGATGTCATCGGCAAATTCACTGATGGCGGCCAACAGTTCAGGCGTTATGTCTGATCTGACTGTATCCAGTTCCGATACGGATATCGCGGATGCGAGCATCAATTACAGGCCCAGGGAAGCCAAGGACTTTACAGTGGACGTAAAGCAGCTGGCACAGGCGCAGCAGAACAACAGCAATGAAGTGAAAGGCGGCCAGGCGGCTGCGGGAGATATGGACCTGAAGATCCAGTCGGCCCAGGGCAAGGTCATCAATGTAAATGTCAGTGCGACATATGACGACGGGACTGCTAAGACAAACCGTCAGATGCTGAAAGAGGCGGCATCCCAGATCAACAGCGCCAATGGCAATGTGAGGGCGAAAGTCATCGAGAAAGACGGGAACGTCAGCCTGCAGATCAGCGGCAAAGAGACAGGGCGCCACAATTCCTTCTCAGTTTCCGGCAAGTTCGGTGCGGCAGAAGGGCTGGATCAGGAAACGACCAGCGCGCAGAATGCTGAGTATACAGTGACACAGAACGGCAGGACGACCAGCCATGCGTCTGACACAAACTCTATCGCTCTGGATCTTGGACGTATCGGCGTACAGCTTAAAGATACAGGTTCCGTCAAGATCAGCACGGCGCCGGACGACAAGAAGATCATCTCGGCTGTGGAAGATCTGGCAAAGAGCTATAACAGCGCGATCGAACTGCTCAGCGCAAATTCAGGGCGCGGGAGCGGCGTGGAGAGACAGCTGCGCAACATGCTCATGGGCATCGCGCCGGAGAGGTCGCTGGAGCTGATCGGGATCACCACGAACAAGGACGGCACTCTGAAAGTGAACACAGAGACATTGGCTGAACAGCTGAAGAAGGATCCTACTCTGACCAGGGATATCATCAGCGGTGCCAACGGCATGGCTTCCAGGGCTTATGGGAAAGCGACCGGCGGTCTGGAGGCAAATTCTGTCAGCCTGATCAATAATGATCTGAAAGCGGCAGAGGTGGATAACATAACAAGCGAATATAATTTTATGAATATGTTTGCCAGGTCAGGGGCTTATAATCTGAATAATTATTATGCTCTGGGCCTGATGGTCAATTATCTGGCATAGGCATAAAGTCATAGGGTCATTGGCAAAGATAGGCAGGAGGTCACTCTCTTGCCTGTATTTGCAGTGGGGATGTCCGCATGGCAGGATAAGGAGGCAAAATGATCAAGAGGGAAAAATACGAGGCACGTTATCTGCTTTCTATCATATCAGCGATCATAAACCAGACGGAGATCCCGCGTTCGGTCAGGAGACTTGACTGGGAAAATATCTATAAGCTGGCTGAGTATCATAAAGTGGCCCATATCGTGTATCTGGGTATCTTAGGATTGGAAGAGGATATCCCTCAGAAATGGAAACAATCTTTCCATAAACGTTATGAGGAATCCCTGTTGTCCCAGGAGCGTTATAAGAATGCTGCGGAAGTGGTCATGTGGCAGCTCAAGCAGAACAAGATCCATGCGCTCCTGATCAAAGATGGGATCATGAGTACTTGTTATGAACCCAGAGAGATCCGGGCGTTGGATCAGGTGCGGATCCTGGTGGGAGAAGGCCAGGAAGCTAAGATCCATTCGCTGATGCGTTCCATGGATTTTCAAAAGCAGGAGTACAGGAGAGAGAGAGGCAGCTATTATTACCGGGTCCCCAAGACGACGGTGGTCTTTTATACAGAGCTGGGGTTTCGGACGAAGCAGCTGAGAAAATATTTTGATTTTCCAGTCAAAGTGATCCGCCAGACGGAAGGCGAAAAATATCTCCACCAGTTTACAGAAGATGAGTTCTATATCTATCTTGTGTGCGACTTGGTGAACCTCTATGCCTGTGGAGAGATCCGGATCGGTGATATGGTGGATCACTGGCAGTTTTACAAAATGTATAGAGACAAGTTGGACTGGGATTATGTGGAAAGGGAGCTGGCGACTGCCGGTGTCCTGGATTTTGCCAGATGGCTGCAGGATCTTCTGTATATCTGGTTTGGGGATCGGAATGAAAAATATGCCAAAGAATACGATGCACACGCGGACGTCTATGAGGCTCTGGAAGGATATATCATCACCCGGGGAGTGGAAGGGCGGGAGGTCAGCTCCACATTGACTGAATTGGTCAAGGAAGTGACGGATATCCGGGACAGGGAGCGCAAGGAAGAACGGCTGCGGCGTTTTAGGGCTTTTTTGTTCCCTGACAGGAGATACATGGAGAAGATCTTTCCTATAGTAGAGGATGCCCCGTTCCTGATGCCTTTGTGCTGGATGTGGCGTTCCCTGATGCTGACATTGCTACCCCTCAAGAAAAAGATATACCGGATGTTCCGCCCGATCAAAAGGAAGATCATGGATAAGGTAGAGGGTTTCAATGTGCGCAGGGAAGAGAGGATGATGCAGAGGATGGATGAGGCCGTCCGTCAGGTGATGGAAGAGTCCAGTTCTTCCTTTGGCCAGGAGATCCATGATATCCTGGATGAGGATGAGGTCGCTGCAGACGCCGGCGGTGAGGGAGATGAGGATACTGCTGGAGAGGAAGGACAGGTGGAACAGGGAGAGATTTATGGGATGCAGGATTTTTTTACAAATTTCAAATAAATGGTCTTGACGATCGGCCATAAGTGTCCTATAATATGTTTTGTTGTGACGGACGTGTCATAACAAAAGCACATAAGTGCGTGTAGCTCAGCTGGATAGAGCGTCTGACTACGGATCAGAAGGCCGGGAGTTCGAATCTTCTCACGCACGTGATATTCCCTTGTAGAACATCTGTTTTGTAAGGGATTTTTTGTGCTTTTGCGCATATTATCGCCTATTTCTTACATTATGTATGGAGATGGGAAAAGATAAGGAGGATCACAGGATGAGCAATGAGTATATCACATTTACGATCAAAGAAAAAAAGGGTATCGCGCTGATCGCCCATGATAATGAGAAACCGAAGCTGATCGCATGGTGTAAGGAAAATCAGGAGATCTTGCAAAAACATCGATTGTTTGGGACGGGAACGACTTCCAGGATGATCGCGGATGCCACGGGACTGATCATACGGGCATTTAACAGCGGGCCGCTGGGCGGCGATCAGCAGATAGGAGCGAAGATCGTAGAGGGGCAGATCGATTTTGTCATTTTTTTCTCTGACCCATTGACAGCACAGCCCCATGATCCGGATGTGAAAGCGTTGATGCGGATCGCCCAGGTCTACGATATCCCCATGGCCATCAATAAGGCGACGGCAGATTTTATGATCCGGTCCAGTCTTATGGACACTGCGTATGACCATGAGGTGATCAATTTTAAGAAGAATGTAGAAGACCGTGCAGGGGGTCTGTGATAGGAAGGCATGCAGCCGGTCTAACGATGGCGGTCGATCAGGGAGATGATCATGCCGATGACGAGCAGGATGAGGGCTATGGGGATCAGCGCCCGCAGCGCCAGGAACAAGACTGCGATGATCAGCAGGCCGGCTGCAGCCAGTGCGAGCTTTCCATACCAGGTAGAGGGATCCAGCCAGTGCAGGAGACCTTGACGGGGGACTTCAGCCTGAGGCTCCTCCTGGGTAAAAGCGTCCGGGCCGCTCTCTTCGGCAGAGTAGTCATAGCTTTGTTGATAACCATGCACATTGGGGACGTCTTCGGTGTCGATCAGTGTCTTGGCGATCAGACGGGGATCGCCAAGTTCTTCCAGGATGTCCGATTCTGCCTGGCCTTGGCGGAGTCTCTGGTCGATGAAGTTATTATAGTAGGCGAGATGCTGTGAGATCTCGGGTGCGGGGATCCCGCCCTGGAGCTGTATGGCCAGGATCTCCAGAAATTCTTGTCGGTCCATATCGTTTATTCCTCTCTTGGGTGCGGTTTAAGATCCTCTTAATTATACAAGGTGGAAAGGGAGAGGGCAATATTTTTCGCCGTTTTTACACAAAAATAAATATTGTTCGTAAATTTCATAATAAAACCAATGACAAAACCTAAGAAAAAATGTATAATCATCCTATGAGGGGATGGGGTGTGGTATTATATCATACTATACATCCCAGGACCTTTTAAATGTGCAGGCAGGTGCAGTCCATGATCTACAAGCTGGTGATAGGAAATGTCACTTTTTACATTTATGTCTTTACGGACAGGGAAAAGGAGGTGTTCCAGACTTGGTGGCAATATTTTAAGAAAGATCCTGATCGATGGCGTATTTCCGTGGTTTTGGCATTTGTAAAGAATTATGGGATACGGTTCGATCACAAGTGGAAATACAGTTTCCGCTTTTCGCCATATCATAATTGGATCTCTTATCGTTATCTGAAGCGGCAGCTGGCAGAGATGGGCTTTCAGTGAGATGATTGGCATGATGTTAATAGAGTAGAGAATGATCTAGGAGGTATTTGGAACAATGAAGAAACTGCAGATTAGAGAAAGGCTGCTGGCAGGGTTTGGGGTTGCGATCCTTTTTCTGCTGATCAGCACAGTCATCGCCCTGACCGCAGTGCGGGCTTTCAGGAAGGATCTGACCGATCTGGTCAAATATCCTATGGCGGCCAACAGCTCATTCAAGTCCTGTATGGTGGATGTGAATATGGCGGCCCGTATCGTCAGAGAGATGGCGATCAATCCCGATACAGCATCGTATCCGGATTACAAAGCAGAGATCGATGAGAAGAAAGAAAATATACGCAGTGATATGGAGGCTCTGAGCAGATCCTACACTGGCGATAAGGCGGATCTGACACAGTATGAGCAGGTCCTGACAGATTGGTTCACGGTGGCGGATGAGATCGTGGCGGCTATCGAGGCAGGGAAGAAGCAGGAGGCTGCGAATGAGATGTTCTCCCGCTGTGTGCCCGCGCTGAACCAACTGGTGCAGCTGTCCCAGGAATTGGATCAGCAGATCACCGATGTGCAGGAAGAGGCGATCGCGGATAGTATGCAGGCGGCGGCCTTCTTCAATGTCTTTTTGTTCGTGAGCGCACTGTTGGCGGTCGTTTTGGCGATCATCTTGGCGATCCGGATCACCCGCAGTATCGTAGAGCCTATCAAGGAAGTAGAAGTCGCTGCAGACCGTATGTCCCAAGGGGATCTCTCTGCGGATATCGCGTACGAGGCGCACGATGAGCTTGGACGGCTGGCGGATAGCATGCGTTCGTCTATGCATACACTTTCCGGTTATATCCATCAGATCGATGACATTATGGGGCAGATGGCGGAAGGGAACTTTGTCGTGAACGTACAGGAAGATTTTATCGGGGATTTCAGCAATATCCAGAAGTCCATGCGCAGTTTTGTTGAGAAGATCTCCCAGGCTCTTGGCCATGTGAGCCAGATCTCCGGTCAGGTTGCCGGCAATTCCGGGCAGATCGCGGACCGCGCCCAGCAGCTGTCCCAGGGGGCTACAGAGCAGGCCAGTTCTGTGGAAGAGCTGGCAGCTACGATCAATACCATCTCAGAACAGGTGAAGAGCAACGCGGAAAATGCGAAACAGGCAAGCGATAAGACAACGTATATCAGTGAACAGATCGCAGAGAGCAATCTACATATGCAGGAAATGACGAAAGCGATGCGTGATATCAGTAATAGCTCGAAAGAGATCGGTAAGATCGTGAAAACGATCGAGGATATCGCTTTCCAGACAAATATCCTGGCTCTCAATGCAGCTGTGGAAGCGGCTCGTGCAGGCGAAGCGGGCAAAGGTTTTGCCGTGGTAGCAGATGAAGTGCGTAATCTTGCGTCAAAGAGTGCGGAGGCGTCCAACCAGACTACACTGTTGATCGAGAATTCACTCCGGGTGGTGGAGACAGGTTCAGGCATCGCAGATGCCACAGCCCAGTCTCTGGAGAATGTGGTGGCAGGCGCCAAAGAGATCACGGAAGCGATCCAGAAGATCTCTGCCGCGTCTACGGAACAGTCCACATCCCTCTTGGAGATCACACAGGGAGTGGATCAGATCTCCAGCGTGGTGCAGTCTACATCGATCACTGCGGAAGGAAATGCCACATCCAGCCAGGAATTGTCGGATCAGGCGGAAACTCTGGAAGAGATCGTGGAGCGTTTCCAATTGGAACAGTAAAGAGAGTGCCAGTCTAGAAAATCCATCCCTATGTAAGAGGATTACAGGGGGATGGATCTTTTTGTGACTGTCAGACTGATCAGATAAAAGAGAAAACCCCGGTAGGGGAGCTACCAGGGTTTTCAAGGGGAGTATAAATAATTAAATAAGGGGTTATAAATGTAAAAAAAATTTTTTGAAGGGTAAATTTTTTTTACATGGATAATTATAATATAAAAGTAAAAAAAATGCAATACAATTTATGTAATAATTTTTTAACTTTGAGAAATAATAATGTCGTAACATAAAAACCGAAAGATCAGGAGGGAATGATCATGTCTAAAAATTATGAAAACGAAAACAAGAACACCAATGCCAGCGATCAGAACAAGAATAGCCAGAACAGCACAAACAATGCAAAAAATTCTCAGGACTGCCATAGAAACAGTGCGTCACAAAATAAAGAGCAGAACAGGGCGCAGAACAAAAATACGACCAGTTCCAGCCAGGATGCCTCAAACGAAAGTTTCGGATCTAAATATTAAAAAAGGGAGTTGAACGACTGGGCGATAGAGCGTATTTGAAAACCGCTTTATGTAAACGGTGTGTCAAGATCTTTGGATGATCTTTAAAACATGCTCTAGCCCTATCGCTTGACTGCGATCAGGAAAAGCTGGTGTATCCCCGCGGGAGATGCAGCAGCTTTTTCTCTTTCAGAAAAAGTGCACATCCAAAGACCTGAGCGGCCGTGGATCGTACAAAGTGTTCGTACTATTTGATCTATTTACAGGATTTAGAGGGTTTTAAGACACGCTCTAACAGGACGGCTTGAGAATATACTACATAGAAAAGGATAAAAAGGTGTAGTCATGTTTCGATTGGAAACGATCTCCCCTGAGATGCTCGACGGGTATGTGGAGCGTGGAGAGGGAGTCATCATAGATCTGCGCACGCCGGAGGAATATAACAGCTCCCATATCAGAGGTGCGGTGAATGTGCCCTATGAGGAGGCTGACCGTCTGGGGTTTTATCCGAAGGATCAAAAACTCATCCTGTATTGCGACAGGGGCGGAGCCAGCATGTCCGTGGCAAAAGATCTGGCGGGCAAAGGCTTCAAGACGTGTTCGGTGATCGGCGGGATGCAGGCGTATAAGGGCAGAAACCTTGTATTTTCGCAAAAACCATAGTATAATAAAAAAGTAGATAAAAAGGTAACTGTTCAGACCTTGTTTTTAGGAAATATAGGAGATATATGACTAAAAGGACAGAATAGTTACCTTGTTTGTGACGCTTTTGAGCGTGCGTTTTATAAGGACAGGTGAGGAGAGGAATGGAAAAGTGGGAACTGATAGCGCCGTGCCATTTTGGCTTGGAAGCGGTACTGAAAAGAGAGATCACGGAACTGGGTTATCAGGTGAGCCGGGTGCGGGATGGACGTGTGTTTTTTTGGGGAGATGCCAGAGCGGTGGCAGATGCAAATGTTTTCCTGCGCACGGCGGAACGTATCCTGGTCAAAGTCGGATGTATCCATGCGGAGAGTTTTGATGAGCTTTTTGAAAAAACAAAAAAACTCCGCTGGGAAGAGTTTATCCCCAAAGACGGGAGATTCTGGGTGTCAAAGGCCAATTCTGTCAAGAGTAAGCTGCACAGCCCTTCGGATATCCAGTCGATCATGAAGAAGGCGATCGTGGATCGTCTGAGGCGTGTATATGGTATCCGGTGGTTTCCGGAGGACGGGGCGGCGTATCCGATCCGTGTATCCATCCTGGAGGATGAGGTGATGATCGGGCTGGACACGACGGGTATCTCCCTGCATAAGAGGGGGTATCGGAAGCAGACGGTAAAAGCGCCCGTGTCTGAGACGCTGGCAGCGGCTCTGCTCATGCTGACACCGTGGAAGAGCGACAGGATCTTGGTGGATCCTTTCTGCGGAGGCGGTACATTTCCCATTGAGGCGGCTATGATCGCTGCAAATCAGGCGCCTGGGAGGAAGCGGCCTTTCCAGGCACAGGAGTGGAAGAACCTGATCACGAGAAAATGCTGGGAGGATGCCAGGGAAGAGGCGGACGATCTCCTTGAGAGACAGGTCCATGTGGACATACAGGGCTATGATCTGGACGGGCAGTGCATCCAATATTCCCGTGAAAACGCCAGGCTTGCCGGAGTCGAGTCCATGATCCATTTTCAGCAGAGACCGGTGAGCCAGATGAGCCATGGGGGAAAATATGGTTTTATGATCTGTAATCCTCCTTACGGGGAGCGTCTGGATGAGCAGGATGATCTGGAAGCCCTGTACAGAGAGATCGGACAAGTATATAGGAAGCTGGACAGCTGGTCTCTGTACATGCTCACCGCTTTTAAAGATGCAGAGAGAGCGATCGGGCGGAAAGCGGATAAGAATCGAAAAGTCTATAACGGTATGCTGAAAGCCTATTATTATCAGTTCCTCGGCCCGGCACCCCGCAGCAGGAACGGGAGCGCTCCGGAGTAGGATGCAGGGGGTGATGGGGCAGCTCCTCTGCCTGTACGAACCTTGTTTTGATATCGAGAGGCCGTTCAGAGTGGGGGATACGGTATACGATGCGTATGCTTTCTGCGATGTGACCAGCAGTCGTTATGTGTTGGTGGAGAGGGCTGAATTGTGGAGGGCCTGTACATTTGAGCATGTTTTTTTCCGGGAGATGGATGTGTTTACGGAAAGAGCGCTGCGGGGGTATGAGAGGCAGCTGCGGGATGAGATAGAGCCGGGATTTGTCCGCAAAGGGGAGAGATACCCGGTGCGAGATCATATGTGTTCGTATCTCACAGGGATCTTCATCTGCCGCAGGGCGGTCCCGGCGGATGTCCTCCGGCAGATACGCAGGCATAAGTTCCGGTGTTATTATAGATATGCGCTCAGAGGGTATTGTGAGAGCAGGCTGGTGATCTTTGATATGGAAAAGGGACAGATATATGGGAACGGTGCGGCAAAGCCGCTGATAAAAAGATACAGACATCTCAGTATAGGAGGGCTTCGGGTATGAGCGGTATATTGATATTGGGAGCGACAGTGTTCATTTTTCTCATCGCATATGTGACTTATGGGTCTTGGCTTGCCAAAAAGTGGGGTGTGGATCCATCCAGAGAGACCCCTGCCCATACGCAGGAAGACGGGCGGGATTATGTCCCGGCCAAGGCACCTGTACTCTTGGGGCATCATTTTTCTTCGATCGCCGGAGCCGGGCCGATCAACGGGCCTATCCAGGCGGCAGTCTTTGGCTGGGTGCCTGTACTCTTGTGGATCATCATAGGCGGGATATTTTTCGGCGCAGTACAGGATTTTTCCTCTCTGTTCGCTTCTGTGCGCCATAAGGGGCGGTCCTTGGGGGAAGTCATTGAGGAGAATATCGGGCGCAGGACGAAGATGTGCTTTACTATATTTGCCTGGCTGGTGCTGGTGCTGGTGGTGGCGGCGTTTGCAGATATCGTGGCCGGGACGTTCGCGGGGTATACAGTAACGGATACGGGAAAGATGATCAAAGATTCGGCAAACGGCTCTGTGGCGGCAGCTTCCATGCTGTTCATCCCCCTTGCGGTCTGCTTTGGTTTTATCAATCGTACAGGGCTCAACCTGGTGGTCAGCACTGTCCTGGGGGTGTTCCTGCTGGGGGTATGTATCGCGGCAGGGCTGATGTTCCCGGTCTATCTGACGAAGACTGTATGGATGGCCGTTATCTTTGTATACATATTCGCGGCTTCTGTGGCGCCGGTGTGGATCTTGTTGCAGCCCCGGGATTACCTGAACAGCTTTCTGCTCTATTTTATGATGGCGGCGGCGGTGCTGGGTATCGTCCTGACGGATCCTACGGTAAAACTCGAGCCGTTTACCGGGTGGGAGGCCAATGGGGATACGATGTTCCCCTTCCTGTTCATCACAGTGGCCTGCGGAGCGGTCTCAGGCTTTCACAGCCTGGTGGGATCGGGGACTACTTCGAAGCAGTTAGATTCGGAAAAAGATGCCAAGCTGATCGGGTATGGGGCGATGCTGGTGGAATGTGTGCTGGCGGCGATCGCCCTGATCGCGGTGGGGTATCTGACGAAAGACGGCATGTACGAGGAGTTCGGGACTCCACCGCAGGTGTTCGCTGCGGCGATCGGGCGGTTTTTTGCGGCCATGGGTGTGGATGCCCGTGGGGAACAACTGATCAATACGGTCATCCTGTTGGCGATATCGGCGTTTGCGCTGACTTCTCTGGATACGGCTACACGTCTGGGGCGGTTTCTGTTCCAGGAGATGTTTGAGGGAAAAAAAGGGATGGGAAAGATCTGGGGGAATATGTACGTGGCTACGCTGGTCACCATTGCTGTGGCGGGGCTGCTCACACTGGCTGGATATCAGAAGATCTGGGCGCTGTTCGGCGCCTGCAACCAGCTGGTGGCTGTCCCTGCGTTTCTGGCGGTCGCCTGCTGGCTGAAACGGATCGGGAAGGATAACCGGATGTTTTATGTCCCGATGCTGTTCATGCTGGCGGCGACTCTGAGTTCCCTGTGCATCACTTTTTATGAGAATCTGATGGCCCTGCTCCGGGGAGCAGAGGGCAGTTCCCTGATGATCCAGGGCGTGCAGAATGTGTTGATCCTCCCGATCTTCATATTGGCGGTGATCATGACTGTGGATGGGGCGAAGGTCTTGTTTGCGAAGAGAAAACGGACCCTGGTCAGTACTGACGATACATTGCGATAGATCGCGCACGTTTTTCTTGTGGAATGCAGGGGGATGATGTTATAATGAGACAGATCCATATATGAATGAGGGGGAGATACGCGATGAAAAAACTGATCTTTGCCACGTCCAATGAAGGGAAGATGAAAGAAGTGCGGGCGATCCTGGCCGGCACGGGCTATGAGATCTTGTCTATGGCGGAGGCGGGCATAGAGGCAGATATCGAAGAAAACGGGGCTACATTTGAGGAAAATGCGAAGATCAAAGCACAGGCGGTCCATGCGATCAGCCACACGCTGGTCCTGGCGGATGATTCAGGGCTGGAGATCGATCATCTGGATAAGGAGCCGGGGGTCCATTCGTCCCGTTACATGGGAGAGGATACGCCTTACCAGGTAAAAAACGCCAGATTGCTGGAACGGATGGAAGGAGTCCCGAAGGAGCAGCGTACAGCGCGTTTTGTCTGTGCGGTGGCAGCGGTCTATGAGGATGGGCGCTGTGTGACAGTGAGGGAAGCTATGGAAGGGTATATCGGCTATGAGCCGAAGGGCGAAAATGGTTTTGGGTATGATCCTATTTTCTATGTGGATCTGGACGGGCCGTCCAATGCGCAGCTCCCTATGGAGGAAAAAAACCAGTTGAGCCACAGGGGAAAGGCGCTCAGAGCGATGAAAAAGGGATTGTTATGAAGATATTAGTGGTGAGCGATACCCATGGCAGGGATGGGAATCTGGAAAAAGTACTGGGGAATGTGAAGCCTGTGGATGCCCTGATCCATTGCGGGGATGTGGAAGGAAGGGAAGACTATATCTCTTTGGCGGCAGGATGCCCGGCCTATATGGTGGCGGGGAACAATGACTTTTTTTCGGAGCTGGACCGGGAATTGGAGATCGATCTGGGCGGGCACAGGATCTTAGTGACCCATGGACATAATTATGGAGTGAATATGGATCTGAGCCGGATCATAGATGAGGCGGCAGCCAGGAAAAAGGATATCGTGCTGTTTGGACATACGCATAAACCCGTTATAACGTATAAAGGGATGGTGACAGCGGTCAATCCGGGGAGTCTGTCTTTTCCACGGCAGGAGGGGCGTAGACCCAGTTATGCGGTCATGGAGATCGACCGCCGGGGTGAAGTACATTTTACCATAAATTATCTGTGACTGGTCTTTTTATATTATTACAGATATTTCTAAAAATAAGGTTGACATTTCGGTTTTCATGTAATATAATATGTCTTGCGTTGGGCTTGGACGGTAAAGTTTTCTAAAACGTCTATGCTGCGGGGTGTGGCTCAGTTTGGCTAGAGCGCCTGGTTTGGGACCAGGAGGCCGCAGGTTCGAATCCTGTCACCCCGATGTGGGATCATCAGAAGATCTTTGGTGATCCTAGAGGATGGGGTCTAGTGAGTGGATGAAAGCCTTTTGATCAGGTATATCGCGGGTCTGTCATCCGCTTTATGTTGGTTGACATGTGTTTGTAGCTCAGTTGGATAGAGCAACGGCCTTCTAAGCCGTGGGTCGGGGGTTCGAA
>CANTEW010000033.1 GCA_947652925.1 uncultured Lachnospiraceae bacterium | reverse complement strand
TATACAGATCGACCCAATTTGTCAATAAGAGAACCAATATGACACAGGATATGGTAAAAAAAGACTGCTTGATGCCCTTTCTTGGAACGATAATAGGCTGAAAGGTTACGGAAAACAACCTAAGTTTATTCAAGGAGGAGAAAGTTTTATGAACAGTCAAATGAAAGACAGAAAGAGCAGACGGCGTTTTGCCAAGCTCATGAGTCTGACACTTTCCGCATCATTGATGCTGGGAAATGTGGTATTTGCTTATGCTGGCGTAGATGATCCAAATATGCCGCTGAGTGATACTCCTAATGTATCGCTTGAGGATGAAGCTGGTTTCATTGAAGAGAATGCTACTGCTTCAGTGAGTGGTGCAATAGATGTTGCTAGTCTAAATGTATCTGCCAATGTTAGCCCAAATAGTATATCTATCAATCCAATCGCAGATCCTGAAAAAGAAATTACTGATCAGGGTATGGCAGTGGTAAGTGGCAATGTGGTAAGTGATGATGAAATAGTACTTAGTTATAATAAAGATGCAAAAGTAGCATCTGCCAATACTCTGTCTCCTAATCCACTTATGATAGTAGGTGATGTTAGTAAAAATAGCAAAGATAATGTATATGTAAGTTTCAACGTCACTGACCATTCAACGAGTGTAAATGAAAAGTACTATGAAGGAACAACCAGATCGATCAGTGTAGGCAGTATTTCATGGAATAATGAAGGTAGCTCCAGTGATAATGCGATAAGCATCAACAATGGCAACTTAGAGGTATATTTATCAGGAGAAACGATCAGCAAAACAGCTTCAAACAATTCTCCCGAAACTATTGTTGCTGCTCAGCAGGAAGCTGAAAAAGAGATCCAAAAAGCACAGATAAGAAAAAATTGGGGCGCACGAGACGTTGTAGTTAGTGACGATAATTTAATCCAATCCGTGGCTTGGACAACAGATAATGATACAAGTACTGCTACTTTAACTATCAGTACCAATAAAGGCATAATATCTGAGGATGGCTTATACTTCAAAGGGACAGCAACAAAAGAAAATGTTGCTACTGTTACAGTATCCTCAGATAATGATCCTGTTGATAAGCCGGAACAGATAACCTCTTTAAGCGGCGCACTCAAAGACAAAAACATTTCCGCTAATATCAATGACATTAATAAGACTGGCAAATTAGTCATCAGTGTCAACAAGTTATCTAGCCTCAGTGTCAATGGCAAAGCGGTAACTTCCGCTAACCTCACCGACGCGAACTGGAAACTTGAACTCAGCGCAAATAAAGCACCTGCCAGCATCAGCGTTGGCGATAAATTAAGCGCTAACTTATTAGTAACAGCAACATCAACAAATACGGTTTACGCAGGAAATGGCACGATCACAAACGCTGCTACTATTACTGTGATCTCCAACAACACTTCAGATAAACCTGAAAATAAACCAGAACAGATAACCTCTTTAAGCGGCGCACTTAAAGATAAAAACATCTCCGCTAATATCAATGACATTAATAAGACTGGCAAATTAGCCATCAGTGTCAACAAGTTATCTAGCCTCAGTGTCAATGGCAAAGCGGTAACCTCCGCTAACCTCACCGACGCGAACTGGAAACTTGAACTCAGCGCAAATAAAGCACCTGCCAGCATCAGCGTTGGTGATAAATTAAGTGCTAACTTATTAGTAAAAGCAACATCAGCAAATAAAGCTTACACAGGAAATGGCACGATCGTAAACGCTGCTACCATCACTGTGATCTCAGGCGGCAACAGCGACAAACCCGGAACAGACACCACCAAACATGTCCTGGAAGTTTCTCCAAAAGAAGTCGACTGGGATGGAGCCACGATAACAGTCAGCTCCGATACAGCCAAAGAATGCAGCTTCTACAGCGCAGACAAAGCGATCATCAGCGATAGCGACCTTGGAGGATTGAAACCAGTAAGTGAAAACTGCAAATTTGTGAGTAAAAATGCAACTTACAAAACAAACTGGAAAGATGCCGGAAAATACATCGCTGTAGTGACTGGCGAAAAAGATACATTCAGCGTCAGCAACTGCTATGTAGGCAAAAAAGTAGCTGTAAAAGACATCAAAGTTGATAAAACAGACTTTAAGGTCACCATGAAGGATGGAAAAGCTGTAGAAAAGATCGAAAAGATCACCATCCAAAATGTTAATGGAAAAACAGATCCTAAAGTCACTTTAGATGATTTCGACTTCGAATGGGATATTCCTGGAACTGCAAAAGTAAACAATGATGTGAAGATCAAATTCACAGCCAAAGCGACCAACAAATATTACACTGGTTCTTGTTCAGTGACTGTAGGTAAAGTCATCAAAGTCACTACAACATCAGTCACAAAAAAGAACAACCCAATGAAAGTGAGCAAGACTGCCCTTACATTTAAAGTTGGTGATAAGAAAGCTCAGACGATCAAGATCACAAAGGCTCAGGGTAAGATCACTTACAGCATTGACAAAAAAGGCAAGAAAGTGATCAAAGTCACTGCTAACAAAACAAATACTTCTCTCAAAGTAACTCCAAAGACAAAGAAAGCCGCCGGCGTAGCAACGATCACGGTCAAAGCCGCTGGAAACAGCACATATAAACCCGCAACGAAAAAGATCACTGTGACTGTAATGCCGAAACAGAAACCTACTGCAAAAGTCAAGAGCGTAAAAGTAGTTTCTAAGAAAGCTAAGACCGCTAAAGTAACTTGGAAAGCCATCAAAAATGACAAGAAGGTAAATGGATACCAGATCCAATACGCTACATCCAAGAAAGGTCTGTCCAAAGGCAAACTCATCACTGTAACGGGAGCTAAAAAAGCCACCTATACCATCAAGAAACTGAAAAAAGGTAAGAAGATATTCGTTCGCGTACGTGCAGTCAATACCAAGAACGGCGCAAGCAATCCAAGTAAGAAATGGAGCGCTGTAAAAAGCTGTAAAGTAAAATAATAAACACTCAGATAGCCAGTCTTATGCAGGTTCCCTGCAAAAGGCTGGCTATCGATCATTTTCCTATCTCAAATGATCACGGAGTATGATATAGACCCTTTTTTGATCAACATCTGGGCTGCTCATATTTATCGCATCACAGATTTTCTGGATCAGGGAAAGTTCTTCTTCCAACTCATCCGCTATCTCCTCTTCTTTCTTGCCCTTTTCCAATTTTCTCCCCACCTGATCGATCAACCGGTACAGACCCCCCTGTTCTATTCCTTGTTCTATTCCTTGCTCTATCCCCTCTTCCAATACACTTTGACCCAATCCATTCATACGTGCCACCTCCTCCCATAACTCTTTATTTTCAGAAAAATCTATATATTCTGACATCACTTTCATAAAATCTTTCCTGTGCGGATACATGAGCATGTTCAAGAATCTCAACACCTCATAACCTTCATCGCTCTCCCCACCATGATATTCCGCCTCTCCCAGCCTCACGATCACCATTGTCAGCAGGTCATATGTGGCTTTTTCTGGGACATATCTGCCTGTATTTTTTGTATTGGACATCTCATAAGTGGAAATGCTGTACCGCTCTTTTTTGGGTATATTATCCCGGCACAGCCAGACACTATAACATTTTTCCAGCTGGCCATAATCTGTCTGTCCTGTACACAGGGACAACTGGGATGACAGACGTCTGGCAAGGTAATACACACCTCTTTTTTCTATCGGATACCCTGGCCTGTGATCCTTCTGGCATTCCAGATCTATGTGCAGGCTGATCGATACATCCTGATCGGACAGCAATGGGTTTTTTGCCCGGAATGCCAGGTCAAAATATGATGTTTTCTCATTCAGATGGATGAACTCAGCACTGTCTCCACGTATCTGGCTATTTGTCCTCCCTGGGGATACTTCCTTCGTATCTGTTAGGGTATCCATCTCTATGAACCCCATGACTTCATTCCGGCTGTATCCTTCATATTCTGGGATGATCTCCCGCAGGATCACTGCCAACACTTCTCTGCTATGCAGGACAGACTTACTCTGTGCATCCAATCCCTGCATATCTGCTGTGATCTGCATAGCACTCAAGATCTCCATGCTCCCTCTTATCTTGCGTATATCATGCCCGCGTTTTGGCTTTGTCACAAACTTTTCCTTTTATCTGCCATTGATGTGTTATTTTTAGTATAGCATGATCCAGATCCTGCAACAACGAAAGGATCTATTAAATTTATAAACACAAAAAACCTGCCAGAAGAGATCACATCCCCCTGGCAGGCTTTTTCTATACACTATTTCTTTACACTCAACCGTACCAACGCCCTGTGGAGCTTGGCCTCGGCCCGCTTATACTCGCGGTCGGAAAGTCCGCTCTTCGCCAGGACGTCCTCAGCCCGTTTCTTGGCCGCATTTGCCCTGTCTTCGTCGATATCCTCTTTCCACTCCCAAGTTGTAGCCAACAAGTGACAGGTGCCGTCCAACATAGACAGCATCCCGCCGATACAAGCGGCATCCCGCCGGGTTCCGTCTTCAAAGACTACGTGGGCTTCCCCCATGCCAAGCGCCGTACAGAAATTAATATGTCTTGCAAGGATCGCCAGATCCCCCGTGATGCTCCTGCACACAACACGGACCACTTCATCCTCAAATAACAAGCCGTCTGGTGTTCCGATCTTCAATGGAAATGTGGCCATAGACAGCCTCCTTTACTGATTCTTCGCTTTCTCAAAAACCTCATCGATCGTCCCTGCGAACAGGAAGCAGCTCTCTGGGATGTGGTCGCATTCGCCGTCTAAGATCATCTTGAAGCCGCGCAGCGTCTCTTTCAACGGCACGTACTGGCCCGGCATACCTGTAAACTGTTCTGCCACCGAGAAACTCTGGGACAGATAACGCTGGATCTTACGCGCCCGGTTTACAGACAGCTTATCTTCTTCAGACAGCTCGTCCATACCCATGATCGCGATGATATCCTGCAGTTCCTGATAACGCTGTAATACCCTCTGTACCGCACGTGCGATCTCGTAATGCTCTTTTCCCACGACTTCCGGTGACAGGATACGGCTGGTAGAATCCAGAGGATCCACCGCCGGATAGATACCCTGGCTGGCGATATCACGGGAAAGTGTCGTCGTTGCATCCAGATGGGAGAATGTGGTCGCGGGAGCCGGGTCAGTCAAGTCATCGGCCGGTACATAGACAGCCTGCACCGATGTGATAGACCCCTTCCTGGTGGAAGTGATACGCTCCTGCAACGCACCCATCTCAGTTGCCAGCGTAGGCTGGTAACCAACGGCTGAAGGCATACGCCCTAAGAGCGCAGACACCTCAGAACCCGCCTGGGTAAAACGGAAGATGTTATCAATGAACAGCAGCACGTCCTGATTCTTCTCATCACGGAAATATTCCGCCATGGTCAGACCGGACAGACCCACGCGCATACGCGCTCCCGGCGGCTCATTCATCTGGCCGTATACCAGGGCTGTCTTATCGATGACGCCGCTCTCTTTCATCTCATTGTAAAGGTCATTGCCTTCACGTGTACGCTCTCCAACGCCTGTGAAGACAGAGATACCGCCATGGGCTGTCGCCACGTTGTGGATCAGCTCCATGATCAATACCGTCTTACCAACACCTGCACCACCGAACAGCCCGATCTTACCGCCTTTTGCATAAGGACAGATAAGGTCTACGACTTTGATACCCGTCTCCAGGATCTCTGTAGCCGGCATCTGTTCTTCATACGGTGGAGCTACGCGATGGATGGGCCAGTGTTCTTTTACCTTTGGTGCCGGCTGGTTATCCACCGGATCTCCCAGAAGGTTGAATATACGGCCCAGGCACTCGTCCCCAACGGGTACTGATATCGGGCCGCCAGTATCTACGGCCTTACTGCCGCGGACCAGACCGTCGGTCGAATTCATAGCGATGCAGCGCACCGTGTTATCCCCCAGCTGCTGGGCCACTTCAGCCGTCAGCTTTGCGCCTTGATTATCGATCTCAATGGCATTGAGGAGTGCAGGCAGCTCATCGTGCGCAAAGCGGATGTCCAGAACAGGACCGGTGACCTGCACTACCTCGCCAGTGTGTTTTTCACTCATGCTTGAATCTCCTTCATATACAGATGTGCATGGATCTCTCACACCTGTCTGTATTTGTCACCTTTTAGATGCTCTCCGCACCTGCGACAATCTCCGTGATCTCCTGCGTTATGCTGGCCTGACGCACCCTGTTGTAGAACAGGTTCAGTTTCTCGATCATCTCTTCTGCATTGCTCGTGGCCGCTTCCATAGCCGTCCTTCTGGCCGCCAGTTCGCTGGCCAGACCGTCACAGACGCCTCCATAGATCACGCCTGCCAGATACTCCGGCACAATGGCGTCGAATACTTCGGCACTGTTCGGCTCATACAGAATCTGACTGCGGGCTGCTCTCTCCCCTTCTCCATGATCTGTCTCCAGATCCTTTAACGGGAGTACAGAAAATACTTCGGGCCGCTGGGACAGCATGGAGACAAATTCCGTATAACAGAGCTGGATGTGCCCAAAAGTCCCTTCTTTAAATTCCTGGCACAGAAGTTTTGCGATCTCAAAACAGTCTGCCACAGAGATCGTAGCTACTTCGGCATAAGCCTCGCTCACACAGGTGATACCCCTGCGCTGGAAATATTCCACCGCTTTCTTTCCGATCGGCAGCACCATATGATCCTTACCCTCAGCATCCGCTTCCAGGCATTTGAACAGGTTGGAATTGTATCCGCCTGCCAGCCCGCGGTCGCCTGCGATCACCACATAGCAATATTTTTCGCTGGCTGCATCCCGGGCGTAAACGGAATCAAAATCTGTATTCTCTCCCGCGATATCCCGTAAAGTCTGATGCAGCTCCCTAAAATATGGACGGCATGTCTCTGCCCGTTCCTTCGCCTTACGCAGTTTGGAGGACGCCACAAGTTCCATCGCCTTGGTGATCTGCATCGTGCTCTGCACACTTTTAATACGCAGTTTCACCGCTTTCATGTTTGCAGCCATATGCTTCCTCCTCTATCACATCATTTGCCGGCACTCTCAGGCTTTGTGCTGAGAAAATGCTCTGTATAGCTTTCCAATACCTTTTTCAGTTTCTCCTCTGTTGCCTCTTCCAGCTTGGATGTGTCACGGATCTCTTTCATCACGGCAACGCCATCCGCATCGGCATCAAGATAACTGTATAATCCGTTCTCATATTCACGTACATCTTCCACATTTACCTTGGACAGGATGCCCTTGGTAACGGCATATAAGATCGCCACCTGTTTTTCTACCGGCACGGGCGCTCCCTGTCCCTGTTTGAGTACTTCCACGATACGGGCACCCTGATCCAGACGCGCCTTCGTGTCAGCATCCAGGTCGGAACCGAACTGCGCAAAACTCTGCAGCTCTCTGTACTGAGAATAGATCAGTTTCAGTGTACCGGCCACTTTCTTCATAGCCTTGATCTGGGCATCGCCCCCTACACGTGATACGGAGATACCTGGGTTTACCGCCGGCATGACACCGGAGTGGAACAACTCTGTCTCCAGGAAGATCTGTCCGTCTGTGATGGAGATAACGTTGGTGGGGATATATGCGGACACGTCGCCCGCCTGCGTCTCGATCACGGGCAACGCGGTCAGGGATCCACCGCCATGTTCATCATCCATCTTTGCCGCACGTTCCAGGAGCCTTGAGTGGAGATAGAATACATCGCCCGGATACGCCTCACGTCCTGGCGGACGGCGGATCAACAGCGACAGGGCACGGTATGCCACCGCATGCTTGCTCAGATCATCATAGATGATCAGCACGTGTTTTCCCTGTGCCATAAAATATTCGCCCATGGCACACCCTGTATAAGGTGCGATATACTGCAGCGGGCTGGCCTCAGATGCCGTCGCCGCCACTACGATGCTGTAGTCCATAGCCCCGTTCTTAGTCAGGTCTTCCACAAGGCTTGCCACAGTGGAACGCTTCTGTCCGATGGCTACATAGATACAGATCACGTCCTGGCCTTTCTGGTTGATGATCGTATCCACCGCCAGCGTGGTCTTACCTGTCTGACGGTCACCGATGATCAGCTCACGCTGTCCACGTCCGATCGGCACCATAGAGTCGATCGCTTTGATCCCGGTCTGGAGAGGTTCTGATACGTGCTGCCTTTCGCAGATACCAGGCGCCCTGCTCTCGATCGGCCTGTATTCTTCCGTTTCGATCGGTCCCGCACCGTCAATAGGCTGTCCGAGCGCGTTCACAACACGCCCGATCATCGCATCCCCCACAGGTACAGACACGACCTTTCCGGTCCTCTTTACTGTCTGTCCCTCGCCGATATTCTCATCGGAACCAAATAATACGATGGATACACTGTTCTCTTCCAGGTTCTGCGCCATGCCGAAACTTCCATCTTCAAATTCCAGCAGTTCCCCGGCCATACAGTCCACTAATCCACTGGCCCTGGCGATACCGTCACCGACCATCAGGACTGTGCCTGTCTCGTTCTGCTGTATCGTATTCTCGTAATATTTGATCTGACTGCGGATGACCTTGGATATTTCTTCAGGTTTTAATTGCATGTTTCCATTCCCATCCTTATATGATCACTTCACTTAGTTTCTTGGAAATACCAGACAGGCGGCTCTGCACCGTGCCGTCCAGCTGCTTCCCTTCTAATTCTACGCGCAGACCAGCCAACACCGATGTATCGATCCGCTGTATCAGAGAGATCTTCTTCCCACTGATCTTCTCCAGCTTCTCCTTCAGCGCCGACATCTGTCCCTCACTCAGTTCTTTCGCACTGGTGACCACAGCCTCGGCTATGTCATGATCCACATTGTAGCGCCGTGTGAACTCATCGCAGCAGCCTGAAAACTCTGCCAGTATATTCCGTTCACACAACAATTTTAAAAAGCTTATCAAATACTTCTCAGCCTTATCACCAAACGCCTTATCGATCAGGCCTATCCTCTCCTTATTCGGGATGGACGGCTCCGACAACAGCCTTATATAGTCCGGGTTCTCCCGGAATAACTGCCGGATCTGGGACATCTGTTCCCTGATATCGTCTGTAAGCTGTTCTTCGGCGGCAAGATCATAGAGGCTTCCGCCATATAGTCTGGCAGCCTGCGTCATGATTTCTCACCTACATTCGCTATAAACTCATTGATCAGTTGCTCATGATCCTCCTCGCGGAGTTCACGCCCGATAGCTTTCCCGGCGATCTCCATCGCCATGCTGCCGATCTCATCTTTGATCTCATTGACTGCTTTTGCCTTTTCCAGAGCAATGTCCTTTTCGGCTTTCGTCTTGATGGTCGCTGCCTGCTGGGTCGCTTCCCGGATCATCTCTTCACTCTGCACCGCCGCTGTCTTCTGAGCCGTACTCATGATCTCGTTCGCCTTTTCCTTGGCTTGCTGCATGTTCTGCTCATATTCAGCTTTCATAGCTTTGGCATCGTCTTTTGCCTTGACTGCATCCTGGATCTCAGCGTCCGCCATCGCCCTCCTCTTCTCCAGCATCGCATTCACTGGCTTGAATAAGAAACGCTTAAATATATATACCTGGATCAAAAGGTTGCAGATCTGCGCAATGAAGGTCCACGGCACGAATCCTACTAATTCCTGTACCTGCATGCTCATAACCTCCTGTTCTGCTGCTTTTTATACGATACTTACCCCAGAAGACCTGTAAACATACCAGGAGCTACGAAGATCAGCAGCAGACCAGTTACGAAACCATAGATACCGGTTGTCTCTGCGAGCGCACAACCTAAGATCATCGTGGAAGTCACATCACCTTTACATTCCGGCTGACGTCCGATCGCTTCCAGAGCAGATGCCACTGCCTGGCCTTCACCTATACCAGGGCCAACGCCGGCGATCAATGCGATACCTGCACCAAGTGCACATCCTGCGAGCGCGATACCTTTTGCTAGAAATTCCATATCATTATCCTCCTAAAAATGATTAAAATGTGTTGTTGATCTTTCTCTTTTTCCTTATTCAGTTGTAACCCTTGATCGATCTTCTTGATCTTTACTCTTCCGCCGCATTGGCGATGAACATCACTGTCAGCATGCTGAAGATCAGCGGCTGCAGCAGACCGGACAGCCAGTCAAAATAAAATGACAAGATGGCCGGGATACCCACATCCAGGATCGGGATCTGGGACAATACCGCGCCTACCACGCCTGGGATCAGTCCCAGCAACTTCGAACTCGCCAACGCCAGAGCTCCATAGAGCAGCGTATTGATGACCACGCCTGACAGGATATTGCCGAAATGACGGAACGACATACCGATCGGCGTCGCGATCTCTGACAGGACATTGAACGGTGCCAGGATCGGGATCGGCTTGGTAAAATCCAACAGATAGCCGCCCAGACCACTGGTCTTGATCTTCTGTCTGGTGATCAGTATGAATACGATCACAGCCCATGCAAGCTCCGTATCCAGATCCGCCGTAGGGCTCCTGAGCCCGAATAGGCTGATCAGGTTCGAACATACGCCTGTAGCGAACAACGCCGCCACAAATGGGACAAAATAGCGGAACTTCTCACCCATATTGCCTACCACGAAGTTATTTGCCAGTTCCACCAGCATCTCCGCCACAGCCTGACGCTTGGAGATCTTCTCCACTTTTAAGTCATGGGTCAGCCATAAGCACAGCCCTGTGAGTATCAGAAGGACCAGCCAGCTGACAACGATCGTCTCACTGACCGCCAGTTCCCCCAGGATCGGCAGATCGATCGGCAGGGTAAATAAGACTCTGGCGCCTGAAATATCTACATCCATTTCCTTTTTCACCTCCCCTCCGGCTGAATATGAAAAACAGATCACTCATGACCACCCAGCCTGTCCTACGGTCATGGGATCCGGTTTGCCATCCCCAGGAATTTGATACCTATACTGGGGATAAACAGGGGGACGATCCCCGCTGCAAACTGGAAACAAGGGATTATGATAGCCGCCACCACCCAGAGCATCTGGAAGAGCATCCTCTGGGTATAGCTCGCCCGCATCTTCGTCCGGGCACTGCCTTCATCCGTGGCAGCAGCAACTTTCTGTACCGTCAGTCCCATCCAGAAAAAATTCAGGACGGCAACAAGGCCACCTCCGATCCCCCCCAGGATGACAGTGTAGCCAAAAGGCACCCTGTCTGGCACAAAAAAGTGGAGCACAGCAAAAATGATCCACATCAGTGTCACGCCCACGGCTGTGATCACCACCATCCTCTGCGTCTCTTTCTTGACTGCCGGCTGGATCTCACCGATAAAACCACTCATAACCTAATACCTCCGGTCCGTTTTTTCTACCTTGCCATACGTGGTGTCAATGATGGCTGTTAAAAGATATCTTATCTTCTTTCCCCTCTCTGTGTGCCCGCCCGATCACGGTCATATACACTTTATACGCCGACATGCCCGAACCGCCCAGACCAAAGAAAAAACCAGGGATATAGACCCATCCGCCCAGACCCACCCGTGCGCAGAGCCACCAGCATAAAGCCAAGCATACCAAAAGAGGTGTGACAAGAGAAAGCCCTAATTGGGTCAGCAGCGTGATGTTTTTCATCATCTCTGAGATACCCGCCCACTTCTTCATAGTCCGCTACTCCTTATTCTAACAGTTTCTTATCTTATACGCAATCTATTTTTCCAATTTTGCCACTATCACTTTTTTACAAATTTTTTAATAAATTTTTGTGTGAGATCCTGTGAATTTTCTTTTTTTTCTAAAAATTGTACTAAAATAGTCAGTCATAGAGGAGCCCTTTCTGCACTGCCTCTTCCAGACTCTCACTGTCCACCCACACATGATCCACTTTTATATTTTTTTCAATCTTATCCGGCTCCCCCTCTGCTGCCGCGTACAGAGCTGCCTGGATGGTCTGCCGCGCCATGAGCGGGATATCCTGGACGACCATGCCTGTCTCCCGGCCCTCCCTGACCGCCTGTACCTGCTGTATCCCCGCATCAAATCCCACCAGCGGGATCTCTTTTTCAGGATATGCCTCCAGGCATGAGAGTACCTGTTCTGCCACAGCCTGGCTGGTGCAGAAGATGCCGTCTGCCCGCCCCTTTTCTAACACATCACTGATGGCAGACCGGCTGTCTCCCTCCGACTCCTGCAGGAACACATGTTCCGCGGACACATCGGGAAAGGCAGTCTCGATCTCCTTCTGAAAACCTTTGACCCGGTTCCTGGCTGCATGGCTGTACGCGGCATCCGCAAACACCACCGCCTTTCCTTCCCCGTTCATGGCAGCACAAAGCCGCCGGGCCCCTTCTGCGCCTGCCGCCCGGTTATCTGTGGCGCAAAAAGCTGTGCCGTCCCCATTTTTCACTTTAGAATCAAAAAGCACCACAGGGATCCCATTATCCGCTGCTGTCTCCATCTGCGCCTGACACGAATCCATATCGATCGCAGACAGACAAAGGACAGACGGATTCTCTGCCAGGACCGCATCAATGGTATTGATCTGATCTTCCACTTTTTCTTCCGAGTCCGGTCCTTCAAATGTCACCTGTACGGCATTATCCCCCTCCAGGCCGTAAAACTCATTGATGTAGCCCACAGCCTCTTTCATATGTTTTTTCATGCACTTCCAATAGCCGCCCTCTGTGGATTTGGCCACAACGGCGATGTGGATGCTCTCTTTTGGTGCAAGCTCACTGTCCAGCTGAAGGAGAGGAGGCTCCTCTGCCTCTTCTGTCGCCACTGCAGCTCCCTGGTCTTCTGAGACTGCTCCTGTGGCCTGGCTGGTCTCCATCTGTGCCGGTGTCGCTCCCACAGACGCCGCCGCTGGATGGCTCTCCCCGCCGCAGCCGGAAAGACCTGCCAAGACTGTCACAAAACACAAGACCGCCGCCAATGCTCTCTTCATACAACATTCCCCTTTGCTCAAAAACTATGTATCACCCCGCGTGCTGTACCGCTCATATTTCGCAAAATGAACGGTACAGTACACGGATCCTCCATCCGTCCGGTCCTGTCACACGGCCGAACGGATACAATTAAGATTATACATATTTTTCACTGCCCGTCCATATGTTTATAGGGATTTCACATTTTTTTAACAAGACGGTGTATCCTCTCTCTCGGGAAAACCCGCATACAGAGATTTCAATATGAGCGGCGTGGCTATCGATGATACGATGATCAGCAAGATCACCGACGTAAAATATACGGGTTCCATCATCCCCACAGCGAGCCCTTTCTGCGCGATGATCAAAGCCACTTCCCCCCGTGCCATCATCCCCACTCCGATCTTCAGGGAATCACCCATATCAAATCTGCATACACGGCTGATCAGACCGCAGCCAACGATCTTCGTGACCAGGGCCACCACGATGAAAGCGATGGAAAACCAGATGATACTGGCGTCTATATCGCTGATATCCGTTTTCAGGCCGATACTGGCAAAAAATACAGGGCCGAACAGCATATATGAATTGATATCGATCTTTTCAGCTATATAGTCTGAATCTTTGATGCTGCACAGGATGATCCCGGCTGCAAAAGCGCCTGTGATATCCGCGATCCCGAAAAAAGTCTCCGCGATATAAGCAAGGGCAAAGCACAGGGCAAGCCCCAGGATGGAGAGACGGTGGGTATGCGGATGCCTCTCGTCGATAAACTTGAAGATCCGGTAAAAGATCACTCCCACCACGACCGTGAACAGGAAAAACAAGACCGTCTGGATGATCACACCGGAAGGTTTTACATCATCGCTCTTCAGGCCGATCACAAAGGTGAGTACGATGATACCGATCACATCGTCGATGATCGCCGCGCTCAAGATCGTCGTGCCTACCATCCCCTGCAGATGCCCCATCTCCCGCAGGGCCTGCACCGTGATACTCACAGAAGTGGCCGTCATGATACATCCTATGAACAGCGCCCGGTAAAAGCCCTCGCTCCCGGCCGCGCCATAAAACACCCTGTACAAGGATGTCCCGCCAACGAGCGGTACAAACACACCGCAGCACGCCACTAGAAACGCCACCGGGCCTGTCTTTACCAATTTCTTAAGATCTGTGGTCAGACCGGCGGAAAACATCAAGAGGAGTACGCCGATCTCTGCTATCTGGACGATAAAGTCAGAATTCTGTACTACGCCCAGCACACTCGGCCCGATGACCAGGCCCGCAACGATCTCCCCGGCGACCTGCGGCGCGTTCAATCTCCTTGCAAAGATCCCGAAATACTTTGCAGTCACCAGTATGATCGCCAGATCGAGAAATATCTTATAATCTTCCATGATCCCCTCCCATGTCTCAGACCGAGATGTCCTCTCTTACCGCCCCAACAAGGTCTTTCACATCATCCACCCCATATCTTTCCATATATGCCCTCAGTCCGTCGATGATCTTCTTAGTCACACATGGGTCATGGAAATTCGCCGTGCCCACGGATACCGCCGATGCGCCCGCCAGGAGGAATTCCACAGCGTCGTCCGCCGTCTGTATCCCTCCCATGCCGATCACGGGAAGTCTGACGGCTCTGGACGCCTCATAGACCATCCGCACAGCCACCGGTCTTATGGCAGGGCCGGAAAGCCCCCCTGTCTTGTTTGCCAGTGCGAAAGTCCTCCTGTGTATATCGATCTTCATCCCGGTCAGCGTATTGATCAGTGATACCGCGTCCGCTCCGCCTGCCTCAGCCGCCCGCGCCATCTCTCCTATGTCCGCCACATTCGGGCTCAGCTTCATGATCACCGGCTGGGCCGCACATCTCTTCACCGCCTGTGTGATCTTCTCAAGAGATCTGGGATCCTGGCCGAAAGAAATGCCGCCTTCTTTTACATTTGGACAGGAGACATTGATCTCCAGCATATCCACCAGTTCTCCCTGGAGACGTTCCACAACCTGGCAATAATCTTCCTGTGTCCGGCCGCATACATTTACGATCACCCGCGTATCGTATTTTTTCAAAAACGGTAGATCCCGCTGGCAGAAAACCTCCACACCGGGATTCTGCAGACCGATGGCGTTCAGCATCCCTCCGCAGGTCTCCGCGATCCGGGGCGCAGGATTCCCGGGCCAGGGAACGCTGGCCACCCCTTTGGTCACCACCGCCCCCAGGCAGTCAAGATCCACATATTCCCCGTACTCCGCCCCGGAGCCGAACGTCCCGGAAGCTGTCATGACAGGATTCTTAAACCTCACACCTGCGATCTCTACATCCATACGGATCTTCTGCGTCATAGTCTCACCTCCGTACTCAGAAAGACAGGGCCGTCTTTACATACCCGTTTCCGGTGTACATGGGAATGGGCGTCTTCCTTAGCCGTATCACAGACACAGCCGAGACATGCCCCGATCCCACAGGCCATCCGCTCTTCCATGGAGATCCAGCAGGGGATCCCCGCTCCTTCTGCATAGGCCTGCACAGCCCGCAGCATGGGTATGGGCCCACAGGCGAAGATCATATCCCCTCTGATCCCCTTTTCGCGGATCGCATCCAGGACATTGCCCTTTACCCCGCCGCTGCCGTCTTCTGTGGCGAAGACCACCGGACATGCTCTCTCGAACTCATCTTTCAGGAAAGTCTCGTCTTTATATCCCAGCACCGCTACAGCGCCGTCCCTTAATCTGTCAGCCGCTCCCAGCATGGGCGGGATGCCGATGCCGCCGCCCAGCAGGAGGACACGCTTTCCCTGCGCTTCCCGGAGAGGGAATCCATTTCCCAACGGCCCCAGGACTTCCAGCGTCTGTCCTTTACACAGAGCAGAGAACTCTTCCGTCCCAGCTCCTGCCACCCGGTAAACAAGCCTGAGCGCCGTCCCGTCCGTCTGGCAGATACTGATCGGCCTGGGGAGCAGACGGCTGGCATCTTTTCCATACAGCATCACAAACTGCCCCGGATGGGCCTGCCCCGCCATATCTCCCGCTTCCAGCCACAGGCTGTAGATCCCCGTGCCCAGCTGCTCCTGCCGGATCACCTGGCATATCTCTTTTTGTTTCATATCGCTCCTCTCTGTATCAGGCATTCTCCAATGCCTGACGGATGTCTGCCGCCATATCCTCCACTGCTCTCCTGGAAGCCTGGGCGTATCCTTCTTCTCCCAGATCTGCATACGCCGCCTGCTTATAAGCCGCTATGATGCCCCTGGATGAATTTACGATAGCCCCCAGCCCATCCTCGTTAAAAAAGTCAGCCAGATCCGCACCTCTAGCTCCCTGCGCCCCATAGCCCGGTACCAGGAAAAACGTCCGGGGCATCAGGCCGCGCAGTCTCCTGCCCATCTCAGGATATGTGGCGCCCACCACAGCCCCGATATAGCTGTACTGGCTGCCCATATGTTCCCGGCCCCACTCATCCACTTTCTCTCCCACCCACTCGTACAGGGGCTTTCCATCCACGATCCGGTCCTGGAATTCGCCACTGGAGGGATTCGATGTCTTCACCAGTATGAACAGCCCCTTCTTATACTCTTTGCACACATCCACAAAAGGTCTGACCCCGTCGGTGCCAAGATAGGGGTTCACCGTGGCAAAATCTTCATCAAAAGGTGCAAAGGACTGGCTCCCCACCTGTACCCGGCCCAGATGTCCCACCGCATAGGCAGCGGACGTGGAACCGATATCCCCCCTCTTGATATCCCCGATCACCACCAGATCTTTTTCTCTGCAATAGTCTACAGTGCGCTTGTACGCTTCCAGACCCGGTATGCCAAACTGCTCGTACATGGCTATCTGGGGCTTCACCGCCGGGATCAGGTCATAGACAGCGTCCACGATGCCCTTGTTAAACTGCCAGACCGCCTCTGCCGCCCCCTCAAGGGTCTCTCCATATTCTCCAAAAGCCTTCTCCAAGATCTGCCGGGGGATATAGTCCAGCATCGGATCCAATCCCGCCACGATCGGCACACCTGTCTTCTTTATCTTCTCGATCAGTCTCTCGATCAATCTCCCATCCCTCCCCATCTCTCGTCCTGGTATACGATCTCTCCGCCGCAGATAGTGGCTTTCACCCTGCCTTTTACTTTCCTGTCATGGAACGGTGTATTCTTTCCTTTTGAGACAAAAGTCCTCGCATTAATGGTATACGACTCTTCCGGATCGATCACCACGACATCCGCCGCCTTGCCTTCCCTCAAAGACCCCCTGTCCAGACGCAAGATCCTGGCCGGATTATAGCTCATCAGCTCCGCCATCTGCATAGGGGTGATGATCCCCTTATCCACCAACTCTGTGATCGTGAGCGGCACGCTGGTCTCCAGACCCACGATCCCAAAGGGAGCGTCCCGCATGGAACCTGATTTTTCCTGCGCCGTATGCGGCGCATGATCGGTGCTGATCGCGTCCACTACACCTTCTTTCAGCGCTTTTAATATGGCTTCTTTATCCTCCCGTCTCCTGAGGGGCGGATTCATTTTATAATTAGGATTGTCCCCGGGGATATCCTCGCTGCACAAGGTGAAATGATGGGGACAGACTTCTCCGGTGACGGACAGCCCGTTTTCCTTGGCCTCTTTCAGCATGTGCATGCTCTCCTTCGTAGAACAGTGGCACAGATGCAGATGTGCCCCGGTATCCTTCGATAGGAAGATGTCCCTGGCGACTATGATGTCTTCCACCACATTGCTGATCCCCGGGAGTTTCAGTTCTGCGGCTCTTTCATCATCATTCATACAGCCGTCCCCTCTCATCGGCCCGTCTTCGCAGTGGGCCATCACCGGGATGTCATTCTCCTTGGCGATCCTCAGCGCCTGCCGGTAGAGCTGGGAATTCATCACCGACTGCCCGTCTTCCGAGATTGCCGGAATCCCTGCCTGGATCATCTCCTCGATGTCTGCCAGTTCTTCCCCTCTCTGGCCTTTCGTGATGGCGCCTGCCTGCAGCACCCGTATGGGACTCAGCTCCTCCGCTTTATGATATACATACCCCACCCGGCTCGCCGTGTCGATGACCGGATGGGTATTGGGCATGGCCAGCACTGTGGTGAACCCCCCTTTTGCCGCGGCTTTGCCCCCGGTGGCGATGTCTTCTTTCTTCTCCTGTCCGGGGTCCCTGAAATGCACATGCAGATCGATCAGACCAGGCATCACATAACACCCTTCGGCATCTAATATCTGTGCGGCATCTTTCTCCTTTATCTCCCCTACTTTCTGGATGATCCCGTCCTCGATATAGACATCCCCGATCTCATCCAATCTTGTATCTGGGTCGATCACCCGCCCGTTTTTGATCAAAATCCCCATAAACACCTCCATTATCCTTCATTTAGATCAGCTATTTCTTACAATATATCCTTTTATTCCCGATTATAACATGATCTTCCCCGGCAAACAACTATCTAACACCCATCCTCATGATCGATCCCCCGTTCCTGGAAAAACCGCAGGACCATCTGGTCCCACATCTGCTCCAGAGTCCTGTCCATGGTAAACTCGCTGACCGACGTACCCGTGGTACAGATCATCTGCCCTCCGCTGTACTGTATATTTAAAAACAGGCCGTTCACATGATCCGGGTCCATCTGGATCCCGGTCTCGGCCAGCGCCTGCCGTGTCTTCTCGTAAGAGAGCCTGAAAACAAACCGGAATTGCAAAGGCGTCTGCCTGCCCCGGATGATCGAATAACAAAAAGGCTTCACCTCTTTCCAGAGGGAGTGGGTGCGGTGACAACGCGCCAAGATCTCTCTCGTCTCTTCAGAAAAAAAATCCGGATGCAGAGTCCCGTCTATGGTAAATGTATTCCCTGTGGTGATAGAAGCCTCCGACAGCCAGAAAGAGTCAAAACTCTCCCTGACCAGCAGATGCGACATAAACTCTTTTAAATGGATGATCTTACATGCGATCATATCTTACCCTTCCGTGACTGTCCGGCACCCGCCGGATCGTCACACCCTTTCTTAAATAAAGATCAAAGTCCTGCTCTTCCTGTTTTGCGCCATTGCGTGGTCAAGATCTCTGACCAGATACCATCTTTTGGATATTATAGCCCGATCCCCCAAAAAAGAACAGGAGATTTTTGAAAAACCCTTTTAAACCAGCATAGAATATGCTACTATAATGTGGTATTGAATACTATGTAAACTGGAAAAGAGGACGATATGAATTACAAGATTGTGATCGACAGCTGTGGGGAACTGCCGCCCCCCTATAAGGAAGACGGCCGGTTTGAGTCCATACCCCTGACGTTGACCGTGGAAGGGGAAGACATTGTGGATGACGCTTCCTTTGACCAGAAAAGTTTCCTGGCTAAAGTAGCTGCAAGCCCCGAATGCCCCAGGTCTTCCTGCCCTTCGCCGGAACGCTACAAAAATGCTTACGACTGCCCCGCCGAACATATCTATGCCGTCACTTTATCCGCTGCATTGAGCGGTTCATACAACAGCGCCATGCTGGGCCGTCAGCTTCTTCTGGAAGAAAGACCGGAAAAGAAGATCCACGTGTTCAACTCCAGATCCGCGTCTGTGGGAGAGACCCTGATCGCACTGAAGATCCAGGAATGCGAAGAAGCCGGCATGGATTTTGAGGATGTAGTCTCCCATGTGGAAGCTTATATCAATGGACAGACCACTTATTTTGTACTGGAAAACCTGGAGACCCTCCGGAAAAACGGCCGCATGAGCAAAGTCAAAGCCCTGGTCGCCTCCGCCCTGAACATCAAGCCTGTGCTGGGATCCACGGACGAGGGGACCATCCAGCAGAGGGACCAGGCCCGTGGGATCAACAAAGCCCTGGTGAAGATGGTAAACCTGGCTCTATCTGAATCTGCCGATCTGGAAAATAAGACCGTGGCCATCTCCCACTGCAACTGCCCGGAACGCGCCCAGATGGTCAAAGGGGCCATCCTGGAAAAAGCCGCAGCAAAAGACGTGATCGTGGTGGATACGGCAGGCGTCAGCTCTATGTACGCCAACGACGGGGGGATCATCCTGGTGATGTGAGCATTTTTCAAACATACTCTAGTACTCCATCCGGCCAGAGATCATAGTTTGACTAGATGGAATACTAGACTTTTCTTTTTCGAAAAAATATTGTATAATATGAAAAAAAACAAAGGAGATCTGCTCATGAGTCAGGAAAAAGTAGACCGTTATAAAGAACAAAAAGCCCGTCGGCAGGAGATCTATAAGAAAGAGAAAAGGATCCTCGCATTGGAAAAAACGGCAGGGATATTACTCTGTGTCGTAGTCGTCGGATGGATCGGATATTCTGTTTATGGAAAAGTAGCAGCGGCACAGAATGCAAAGGTCGTTGAGACAGTCATGGATGCCACAGCCATTGACGATTACCTGTCTGGACTAGATACTGGAGAATAGCAAAAAGAATGATAAGATGAAACCCCCAGGACGACCTGGGGGTTTTGTCCGGTTTACCCGTAAATTATAATTTCGTAACGTTTGCAGCCTGCATACCGCGGGCGCCTTCGCTTAAATCATAAGAAACAGCTTGACCTTCATCCAGGGATTTGAACCCTTCTTCCTGGATTGCAGAGAAATGCACGAATACGTCGGCCCCATCTTCCCCAGTGATAAATCCATACCCTTTTTCTGCATTGAACCATTTTACAGTTCCTTTGTTCATGATGTTACCTCCATAAAATAAAAAATAAATTAAACTATACACGGCCATACAGGAGCTTGCCCTACAGCCTCCACTGATGAACCAGTCAAATCCCGATATTAAAAATTCACCAGTCTTTACAGACTATATTGTTGTAATATAATCTCTAAAAACTAGTGATCCTCTACAGCGTATAGACTTCAAAGTGTTTTCATTATACGTGGGGGATCATCGATTGTCAAGGAAAAAATCATTTTTTTATAGAAAAGCAGCGAGAGCGTGCCCTGCGTTGTTAGCACTCGTCAAAAAAGAGTGCTGATTTTATCTTGACTTTTTTCTTTTCTGGTATTACAATACATCTCAACGAAGAAAACCGATGAAAAAACAAAAGGAGTGATATAGGAATGGCGGCAAAAAAAGGAAGTCTATCCATCAACAGCGAGAACATATTCCCGATCATAAAGAAATGGCTCTATTCTGACCATGACATCTTTTTCCGCGAAATGGTATCCAACGGCTGCGATGCCATCACCAAACTGAAAAAGCTGGAGATCATGGGTGAGTACCAATTCCCCGACGACTACAAGGCAAAGATCGATGTGATCGTCAACCCAGAAGAAAAGACACTGAAATTCATCGACAACGGTATCGGCATGGATGCGGATGAAGTGGAAGAATACATCACCCAGATCGCATTTTCCGGCGCCACAGAATTCCTGGAAAAATACAAAGATAAGACGACGGACGATCAGATGATCGGACATTTCGGTCTGGGCTTCTACTCTGCTTTTATGGTGGCAGACGAGGTGCATATCGATACTCTTTCTTACAAAGAGGGGGCACAGCCTGTACACTGGACCTGCGACGGAGGGACTGAGTATGAGATCTCCCAGGGGAATAAGACCACCGTCGGCACAGAGATCACTCTCTTCCTGGGCGAATCCAGCGTAGAGTTCTCCAACGAATACCGGGCAAGGGAGATCCTGGAGAAATACTGCTCTTTCATGCCCGTGAACATCTATCTGAGCAAAGCGAATGCAGAGCAGGAATATGAGACGATCGATGAGGACGAGCTGCGCGACGACGATGTGATCGTAGAGCGCATCCATGAAGAGGCCAAGACAGAAGAAAAAGAGAACGAAAACGGTGAAAAAGAAGTGGTGGAGATCTCTCCCGCCAGAGACCGGGTGAAGATCAACAAACGCCCTGTTTCTTTGAGCGACCCCCAGCCGCTGTGGACCAAGCATCCCAACGAATGCAGCGACGAGGATTACAAGGAATTCTACCGGAAAGTCTTCATGGACTTCAAAGAACCTCTATTCTGGATCCACCTGAACATGGACTATCCTTTTAATCTGAAAGGTATCCTGTACTTCCCCAAGATCAACACTGAGTACGATTCCATCGAGGGGACGATCAAACTGTACAACAACCAGGTATTCATCGCTGATAACATCAAAGAAGTGATCCCGGAATTTTTGATGCTGTTAAAAGGCGTCATCGACTGCCCGGACCTTCCCCTGAATGTATCCAGGAGTGCCCTGCAGAACGATGGTTTTGTAAAGAAGATCTCCGAGTATATCACAAAGAAAGTAGCGGATAAGCTCACAGGCATGTGCAAGACCCAGAGGGAAGATTATGAATCTTACTGGGATGATATCAGCCCCTTCATCAAATTCGGCTGTATCAAGGATGACAAATTCTCTGAGAAGATGATGGACTACATCCTCTTTAAGAACTTAGAGGATAAATACCTGACCCTAAAAGACTGCATTGAGGAAAACGAGAGACCTGAGGACAAAGAGGACGCTCCCGCAGAAACTGAGACAGAGACAAAGACAGATACAGACAGCCAGGCAGAGGACGGTGACGACACAGACAAAGAAGAAGCAAAGAAGACCACGATCTTCTATGTGACAGACCCTGTACAGCAGAGCCAGTATATCAACCTATTCAAAGAACAGGGATTGGATGCCGTACATCTGCAGCACAATATCGACAACGCATTCATCTCCCACATGGAACGTCTCAATGATAAGATAAAGTTCCAGCGCATCGACTCCGATATGACAGACGATATCGTGGAAAACGAGGCGGACGAAGAGACAGCCAAGGCTCTCACCGACCTCTTCCGCAAAGAACTGGGCAACGACCAGCTGGATGTGAAAGTCGAAAATCTGAAAAATGAAAATATCTCCTCTATGATGACCCTGGAAGAGGAAAGCCGTCGTATGCAGGAGATGATGAAAATGTACAGCATGGGCGGTATGGGCGACCCTTCCATGTTCGGCGGCAAAGAGACATTGATCTTGAACGCCAAAAACCCACTGGTACAGTACCTGGCCGCACACCAGGACCACGAACATGTGCATATGCTCTGTGAACAGCTCTACGATCTGGCTATGATCAGCCATAAACCGCTGGCTCCGGAAGCCATGACAAAATTCATCGCACGCAGCAACGAGATCATGATGATGCTGACCAAATGATCGCTGACATGCACATCAAAGGGATAGGAAAGCTTGATGCTGACCTATCCCTTCTTATCTCTTCCCATCCAGTCCGATCCCATCCTGATCCTTCTGCATCATCTTATCCAGCTGTTCTTCCACGATCCTGAAATGTTTATCAAAAGACTTCATCGCCGCGTCCAGATCTTTTTCCACCAGCGCATTATAGATCCCCCAGTGGGAACGCCGCAAGAGTTCTGCCCGCATCTTATTCATCAAGATCCTCGTCCGAAAATTCTCTATGAATTTGTTCATCAGGCTGTCCAGCATTGAATTATATAAGATCAGGATACGGTTATGGGAAGCGCCCACCAGCTTATGATGGAATTCTACATCTAATCTCGCGCTCTCCTTAGAACTCATGGGCTGATCCATCTTTATCAAGACCTGGTGGAGTTCTTCCAGTTCCTCCGGTGTCGCAGATACGATCGCCAGCCTGACCGCCACGTATTCATATCCCGTCCGTATATGGAAGATCTCTGTGTGATCGATCTTCATCAGCGCCATCACCATATTGACCGATCTTAACATATACGCCATCGGGTCGCACCGGACATAATTGCCGCTCCCCTGCATACACTCGATCAGCCCTGTGATCTCCAGCATGTGCATGACTTCCCTGACAGAATTCCGGCTGACCCCCAGCTTTTCCGCAACTTCCCTTTCTGTAGGTATCTTATCATTTAATTGTAATTCCCCAGACAAGATCTGTTCTGAGAAATAATTAAATACATATTCATATGTCTTCCCATTTAACTTAGAATTATCCACCATGCCATCTGCTTTCCTTGTGTATGTCAGCTGTCCACGTTCCACTCTGTATTTCGACACATTACGCCTATTATAGTACAATACGGGAGGATCCGCAAGGACAAAAATCCGATCATCCAAAAGGGACGCCTTCTGACGGCGTCCCTCTGAGATCATATATTCAGTGTACCATCACAGACACTCCATCCGGGATCACAGCTATATGCGCCCCTTCCCCTTTTTCTTTCAGCGCCATCTCCAACGCTGCATTTACATCGGAGGCTGTCTCAAATCCCATCTCTTCTGCCATAGCGCGATATTCCTCACACATCACATAGATGACTTTGTGATGGATCAATATACGGCTCTGGATCTGATATTCCCATTGATCTGGCTTTGTCTCATCCTGGGGGACTTTCAGGATCTCATCCATGAGGGCCTGGGGACTCTCAGAGTTTTTCAGAGCCTCATAGAAGCCCTCTCCTCCATGGCCGTCCCCACAGGCCGCCACCATGATGATGATACCCCCGTCTTTACAGGCTGCCTCCGCAGCGGTCATCCCTTTCACAGACTGGTACATGTTCTGATCCAGGGGATATCCCCCATTGGTAGAGATCGCGATATCTGCCGGTTTTTTCGGAGTCACCTGGCAATACTGCCGGAGGAAACGGCATCCGGCTCCATGTGCCTCGATCGCATCCCCCGCCACCGCATAGACTACTTTTTTGTCCGCGTCGATGACTGCATTCACGATATACCGCTGTTTTGCCATCTTGCTGGCCGCGACCATATCCTTATGGATGGGATTGCCCTCCAATATACCGGTCCGGCTGTATGGTGAATCGATAAATGCGGAACAATGGTTTCCCCAGACAGTCACCTGACTGGATATACCTGGAAGGACACTCTTCCTCCCTCCGGAAAATCCCGCGAAGAAATGCGTCTCGATAAATCCCTCGCTGACAAGGAGGTCGGCCTCTGCAGCCACTTTGTTGATGAGCAGCGGCGCTCCCGACGGGAGTACGCCCAAATCCACCATCGCATCCATATCCCGGCTGTCATGGATCACGATCTTCTCATTTGCCACGATCTCTTCCCCGAATTTATCCACCAGTTCTTCTCTCGTGGTCGCCCTGTGGAAACCTGTCGCTATCAGCAATGTGATATCTGCCCGCGGGTTCCCCTCCCGGATCTGGCGCAGCATAAATGGGATGATATGTCTGCTGGGGACCGGCCTGGTATGGTCGGAACATATGATCACAACATTCTGCTTGCCTGCTGAGAGTTCAGAGAGCTTCGGAGACCCGATGGGGTGTTCCATAGCCTCCATCACGATCTCATCCTCTGTCTTCCCGCTCTTTGGCATGGATCCCAGGGAAGACTCCAGGATCTCATGATCTGATCTTTCGTCCAGATGCAGCATCATGCCTTCTCTGGAAAACGGTAATCTTATATCCATATATTATTTTACACCCATCCACCCAGCGATCTTCATCATCTGGACTTCGGATGTCCCTCCATAAATTTCTGTGATCTTTGCGTCACGCATCATTCTTTCTATAGGATGACTTTCAGTACACCCATATCTGCCATAGAGCTGCAGACAGCGGCGCGTCACATCCGATGCATTCCGGGATGCGACTAACTTTGCCATGGCTGCTTTATGGGAAAATGCCTCCTGGGCATCTTTCGCACAGGCCGCCTGGTACACCAGGAGTTTTGCCGCTTCTGTGCCGGCCTGCATCTGGGCCAGTTCAAACTGTGTATTCTGGAATTGGGAGAGACGGCATCCAAACTGTTCCCTCTTCCTGACATATCTCACAGTCTCCTCGATGGCTCCTTCCGCAATGCCCACCGCCTGTGCAGCGATGCCGATGCATCCGCCGTCCAGAGCTGCCCCGGCATACTCCAGACCTCTGCCCGGCCTGCCCACCAGATTTTCTTTCGGCACGATACAATCCCTGAAGAGCAGCCTGCAGGTAGACGATGCCCGGATGCCCATCTGTTCCTCACGTTTTCCGATGAACAGACCCTGAAAATCCTTTTCCACGATGAACGCAGAGATCCATCTCGCGTCCTTAGACTGATCTGTCACCGCTAATACAAAGAACACATCCGCCGCACCCCCATTGGTGATGAAAGTCTTTACGCCATTTAAGACCCAATGGCTGCCCGCGTCCACTGCAATGGTCTGCTGACTGGTGATATCACTCCCCGCTTCCGGCTCTGTCAGGGCAAAGGCCCCCAGCCATTCACCGGAGCATAACCTGGGAAGATACCTCTGCTTCTGCATCTCTGTACCGAATTGATAGATCGGCGCACAGCAAAGGGAAGTATGCGCGGCCAGGATCGCCCCTGTAGCCCCGCAATACTTGCTCAGCTCTTCTATCGTCTGTACATAAGCCAGCGTATCCATCTCAGAACCGCCGTATTTTTCCGGGAATGGGATCCCTAAAAGTCCCATCTGCGCCATTTCTTTTATACTGGCAGCGGGAAATTCTCCTGTCCTGTCGATCTTTGCTGCCAGGGGTTTGATCTCATCCACTGCAAGATCATGTACCATCTCAAATATGTCCTGATGCAGCGCGTCTGGCCTGAAATCCATATTTACCGCTTAAGCTTTGCGGGCTTTGATGTTTTCTGTCAGCGCCGGGACTACTTCAGTCAGATCCCCCACAATGCCATGATCGGCTACACCGAAGATCGGTGCGTCTGGATCTTTATTGATCGCGACCACAGTATCAGCTCCGGCGATACCGGTCAGATGCTGGATAGCGCCAGAGATGCCGATGGCAAAATATAATTTCGGGGCTACAGTCTTTCCTGACTGTCCAACCTGGTGGGCATAAGGCATCCAGCCTGCATCTACGACTGCACGGCTGCACCCGAGGGTGGCATCCAGTACGTCTGCCAATCCTTCCAGAAGCTTGAAGTTTTCCGCTGAACCCACGCCGCGGCCGCCTGCCACGATAACTTCCGCTCCCTCCAGATCCACTGCTTCTGTGATCTCATTGACACGCTCTACCAGAGTTGTGCGGATCTCTTCCGGCGCAACATGGATCTCTTCTTTCGTGATCTCTCCTGTGCGGCTCTCATCGTAAGCGCCTTTTTTGAACACGCCGGGCCTTACAGTCCCCATCTGCGGACGGTTGTCTGGGCACATGATCGTGGCCATCAGGTTCCCACCGAATGTGGGACGGGTCCATGCGATATTCCCGGTCTTTTCGTCAATGTCGATCTCTGTACAGTCAGCGGTCAGGCCTGTCTTCAGGCGGCAGGACACTCTGGGCCCCATGTCGCGGCCATTATTCGTGGCTCCGATCATCAGCGTCTCCGGTCTGTATCTCTCTACCAATGTGACGATGGCTTTTGTAAAAGCATCTGTGGTATAATGCTCATATTCCGGCCCATCCACGATGATCGCAGAGTCCGCACCATAGCAGATCGCGTCTTTCGCCACTCCCTCGATATCTTTACCGATCACAACTGCTATCAATGCACAGCCTTTCTGATCGGCCAGCGGCCTTGCCACGTTCAATAATTCATATCCCACATTTTTCGGTCTCCCGCACTCTGTCTCAATGAATACCCATATATTTTTATAGTCATCCAGATTACACATATCCACGCCCCTCCTTATAAAAGTTTTGCATCAGCCAGAAATTCCACCATTTCACCTGCAGCCTGTACCGGATCTTTGCCTGATATTTTTACCCCATGTTTCTCCCTCACAGGTGAATAGGTCTTCTTGACCCTTGTGGGAGAGCCTTTTAACCCGCACATTGCAAGGTCGATCGTGGGGATCTCTGCCTCTGTCAAGACAGGGATCTCTTTCTTCTTGGCTCCCATCCTTGTCTTGAGGGTTGGATAGCGGGGCTCGTAGGGCAGTTTCACTACAGTCACCACTGCCGGGAGCTTTGTGGCGATCATATCATAACCTGCGTCCTGTTCCCTCTTCACCTGGATCCCACCGTCTTTCTCAATGATGTCCAGAGCATAGGTGACCTGGGGAAGATCCAGATGTTCTGCGATCTCCGGCCCTACTTGCGCTGTATCTCCGTCTGTGGCCTGTTTTCCGCAGAGGATCAGGTCGAATCTTGCTCCTTCTTTTTCTTCTACTGCTTTAATGGACTCGGAGAGTATGTAACTTGTAGCCAGCGTATCTGATCCGCCGAAACTCCTGCTGGAGATCAGGTAAGCTGCGTCCGCGCCTACAGCCAGGCACGACCGGAGCGCCTGCGCCGCCTGCGGCGGTCCCATGGAGATCACCACCAGCCTGCCGCCGGACTTTTCTTTCAGACGTACGCCTACTTCCTGGGCATACATATCAAATGGATTTACGATACTGGGAACGCCTTTCCTGATCAGTGTATGAGTGACTGGGTCCACCTTGATCTCATTGGTGTCCGGTACTTGTTTTATACAAACGCAAATATTCATGATATCCTCCTCTATATGCACTATAAACGATAGCAGACTTTTCCTGGGTTCAAGATCATTTTCGGGTCAAAGACACGTTTGATGCCTTCCATGATCGCCATGTTCGTCTCTCCGACAGAATCCACCAGATATTTGATCTTTCCAGAGCCGATCCCATGTTCGCCTGAGACAAGTCCGCCGCAGTCTGTCGCTTCTTTATAGATGATGTCAAAGAATCTATCCACACGCGCCTTGAACTCTTCCTCTTCCAGATCGTTGGAACACTGATAGATATGGAGATTCCCGTCGCCCGCATGGCCAAATGAACGGATCGTCAGACCGCAGTCTGCACCGGCTTTGTTGACAAATTCCAGATAACTTGCGATCTTATTTACCGGAACGACTACGTCGCACTCGTCGAGGAGCTCAGTCTCTTCCATGATCGCTTCCAGGAAAGATGAACGCGCCGCCCATGCGTCTTTGATCCTGCTGGGTGTATCTGCGATCAACACCTCGATCGCCCCTGCATCCAACGCCAGCTGTCCGGCCTGCTCGATCAGTGTATCGACTTCTTCCTCAGAATTGCCGTCAAGAGTCACCAGCAGATAGGCACCGATCTCAGTCCCGTATAATTCCTGGGGGAATACGGATTTGCCCACATAACGCTCAGATGACAGTACGATCTCCCTCTCCATGAACTCGATCGCCTGGGGATCCATATGGGCCATCTTGAATTTTGGCACAGTCCCCAATGCGGTACTCAGGTCTTTGAAGGGGATGATCAGGGAAGCGACCACTTTCGGCGCCGGGATGATCTTCATCGTCAATTCT
>CANTEW010000032.1 GCA_947652925.1 uncultured Lachnospiraceae bacterium | reverse complement strand
AAGGTGCGATGTTTGGATTATAGTACAACACTGTTATCAGAAAATGATCCGACAGATATTCGAGCACATAACTGCTGCATGGAGCGCAGCAGCTATGCAGCAAGAGCCTGGGCACTCCTGACTGCCTGTCCACCTCCTCCAAGATCTTATCCAACTGTCTCTGATAGTTGATCTTATCCACCTGCACTTCCCCGCCTTTCCTCTATCTCATACACTGTATCATTTTAGTATCACAGTATTCGGAGCTGTGGCAAAGCTGACCACACGGCTCCCTCTGTGTTCCATATATCTTTTATTCTGAGGTGTGGTATATCTCCCGTCCACATCCTCCATCAGCCAATCCGGTGCGTCAAAAAAAGCGACCCGCGGATCCACCAGCCTGTAGACATCCCATTCCAGCCCTCCATTCCCGTGATGGCCCATCTGGAGATAGTCGGACTTTAACTTCTTACCATATCGCCTCCGCAGATGACCGCTGATACTCTTACCCGCATCCGCGCAAAACAGCATGGACTCTTCTCTTCCATATACTTTGAATACCATTGAACCGTCATTCAGCAGATCAGAGGAGAGCCTGTCGATCTTCTTTTCATAGGCGCTGAGTACCTCTATCCTGCATCCGCCTATCCTGATCTCATCTCCCGTGTGTACATATCTCAACTGTCTGATCTTCATAGAGCGGAATCTTTTATATGCCTGCATATCATCCCAGGGGGCATTTGCATGACACAGTCTGACCGGAGCCATCTCCACAGCATAGACCCTGTCAATGGATATCATCCCAGGCTTCTCATAGATCGTACAGAATGCGCCGATGTGGTCTTCATGGGGATGGGTCAGGAACCACGCATCCACATGCCCGCCCTTGTCGGCAATGACTTTCTGCACCATAGCCGCATCGCCTGTCCAGCCCCCGTCTACGACGAGCAGGTGTCCGCGGCTGTCCTGGAGTGTATAGAACATCCGCTGATCCCCCGCAGCATCCCCATACTGGGTGATCGTCCAGTCTGTAGAGAACATGACCCCCTCTACAGTCCCTGCCCTGGAATACCTCCCCCGCCTTGTCGCGTGCTTCCCTGTACGGACCGCCCGCACTTTATAGTAATAGCGTTTTCCCGCTGCTGCCCTCCTGTCGATATAGCGCAGGCCTTTCCCAGCCCTCACCCGCCGGATCACTCTGTACGCTCCGTTCCTCTTCGCACATCTGGCGATCTCATATCCGTCCGCGCCGGGGACTGCCTCCCATGTGAACTCCGTTTTTTTCGCCCCGGTCAGACGGACGCTGCTGAGCTTTGCTCTCGGGAGCACTCTCCCGTCTGCGGGCTGGGCGTATACTGTCTCAGAATGACACACAGCTGCTCCTGCATACAACAGGGATGCACAGAAGACCGCCATGATCATTGAAAAAGTCTTCATCATCTATCCTTTTCCTCCGTAAAGATAAAGAAAAACAGCCCATTATCAATGAATAATGGACTGGCCAAAGGCAATGTCGTTTTATGGGATACGTACAGGGAACCCTACTTTCTTCTGTACTTTCCGAAGAGTCTTTGCAGCATGATAGCTTGCTTTCTCCGCATTTTCCCTGATGATAAGATCCACAAACGCCTTATCACTTTCCAGACGGGCGACTTCTTCCTGGAGAGGCTTTAACACAGACACCACTGCCTCACCCACTGCCATCTTGAAGTCTCCGTATCCTCTGCCGTCGAATTCCCGTACCACATCTTCCGGTGTCTTTCCCATGCATGCACTGTAGATGTCGATCAGGTTCTTCACTCCCGGCTGTTCTTCCCTGTAGAGGATCACACCCTCTGAATCTGTGACCGCTTTTTTGCATTTGCGTATGACCGTATCTGCATCATCCAGCAGATAGATACTCCCATTGGGATTCTCATCTGATTTTGACATTTTCTTTGACGGATCTTGCAGGCTCATGATCTTGGCCCCTACTTTTCCGATATAAGGCTCCGGGACCGTGAACACATCCCCATAGAGATTGTTGAAACGTTCTGCGATATCCCTGGTCAGTTCCAGATGCTGCTTCTGATCGATCCCCACCGGGACCACGTCCGCCTGATAGAGCAGGATATCCGCCGCCATGAGTACAGGATATGTGAACAGTCCGGCATTGATATTATCCCCGTGCCTGGCCGCCTTATCCTTGAACTGGGTCATGCGGTTCAGCTCTCCCATATAAGTAAAACAGCTCAAGATCCAGCTCAGCTCCGCATGGCCGGATACATGGGACTGGTAATACAGACAATTTACCTTCGGATCCAAGCCCGCAGCGATGTAGATCGTCAAGAGTTTCCTCGCCCTCTGGCGCAGTGTGGCCGGATCCTGGCGTATGGTGATCGAATGCATATCCACCACACTGTAAAAACATTCATATTCGTCACTCAAGGTCACCCAGTTCTTCAGCGCCCCCAGATAATTCCCCAATGTCAGGTTCCCTGTGGCCTGCATGCCACTGAATAACACTTTCTTACCGTTTATCATGAAATGGATCTCCTCCTCGTATCTGATGCACCTATTATACACCAGAAAGAAAGCCTTGAAAAGTGATTTGTCATCCATTTATCATTCATAGCGTACGATCTCTTTTTTCAGCCGTTTGATGATCCGCTTCTCCAATCTGGATATGTAGGATTGTGAGATCCCCAGAAGGTCGGCGACTTCTTTCTGCGTCTTTTCTTTCATATCCGGCGCATACAGGCCGAACCGCAGTTTGATGATCGTCTGTTCCCGGTCGTTCAATCTGGCGATGGCTTTTCCCAGGAGTGTCTTTTCCACCTCCTGTTCAATATCCCTGTAGATCACGTCCTCGTCCGTACCCAGTATATCCGATAACAGGAGTTCATTCCCGTCCCAATCCACATTCAGCGGCTCGTCGATGGACACTTCCATCTTCGTCTTATTGTTCCGGCGCAGGTACATGAGTATCTCATTTTCTATACAACGGGAAGCATAAGTAGCCAGCTTGATCTTCTTCACAGGATTAAAAGTATTGATCGCTTTGATCAGCCCGATCGTCCCTATGGAGATCAGATCCTCCACCCCTACGCCTGTGTTGTCAAATTTCTTGGCTATGTAGACGACCAGCCGCAGATTATGCTCGATCAATGTGGATCTTGCCTCCTTCTCCTGCTCCGTCCCCAGCTCATTGATAAAAGCTGCCTCCCGCTCCGGCTCCAAAGGCGCGGGGAGTACGTCACTGCCCCCGATATAATAGACCTCCCTTGGCTTGTGGAACACCACATTGGAAAATCTGGGGATCACCGATACCGGACGATCTTCAACCGCTGCTCTTACACTCATATTTATGCCCCTCCTGTCGATATTTGACTTCTTCACATCCCAGATCACATGATCTTCCCATTCAGGATGATCTGGTACTTCCCTTTTGAATGGAAAGACGTCTCGGAAACAGCCACTACCGGATGATACACATAGATGATCTGTTCCCCCCGATAGATACACATCTCTTCCAGCATGACCGCCGGGAGTGTCCCTCCCTGGCCGCCCACGCTGCTAAAGACAATAAAATGGGGATGCAGACTTTCCCACAACGGGTCATCATACTCCCCCATAGTCTCTTTCATATCTCTCAGCCCGGTCAGCGCCTGGGCGGGCAGCAGCGCAGTGAGCGCCTGCTCCTCCACAATGGATACTGGTCTATTGGTAAGAGGATCCGTCAAAAGGTTTCCCGTATCGTAAAACCCCATGATATCTGCCGTTCTCCCCTGGGTCCTTAACAGCACCCGGCAGATCGTCTCCCCTCTTTCCGCCCATTTTTTGTATCCTCTGACGCATATGGCAAAAGATGAGTAGCTGGCTCCTGTGAAGAGCAGGAAAGATCCCAGGGACATATCCTTGCCCGCAGATATCACATCCCAAAAACCCCCGCACAAAAAAGCCAATATGTATAGCATTATCGTGGCCCTCGCCAGCATACTCTTCGACTTTATCCGACATCCGATCCCTGCCATAGCCGCCGCTGTCAGCACATGCAGCAAAAAGACAGCCGGATATCTGTTATCTATGGGTATGAACAAGATAAGACAGGATGAAAGGGAACCGATAAAAGCCCCCAAAAGACTTCTGTACCAGACGGCACGGATGCCAAGGGACATCCCCGTCAGGCGGAGTAAGACAAGATCCATCAAGAAATTAGTCACAAAAACCATATCTATGTAAATTTCCCGATACAAAGAAAGCCCTCCATAACCTGTGCGTTACCCTGCTCTTGTTTGTCTTTGCTCATGTAACATATTATAGGTTATGGGGACATAAGAATTTGTCAAAATAAGGATGTACTTTTTCAAAATTTTTCGGGCGTTCTCGAGTGTTTTCTACATCTTTATCGAAATCTGTGGAATACCTGGAGCAGCCGGCGCAGCTCCTCGATGGGGAGCTGCCCGGGGGCGGAAGCCTTTCCCATCGCTGCGAAAGTGACTGCGGAGCCGAAGATCTCCCCGCAGATACGGCTGATATCACCCATCTCACCCATAGACATGGTGATCACCGGCTTCTGGCACCCGCCGTGGGCCATCCGCCCTGTCACATCCAGCAGACTTGCAACATCTGTGTGATCATGGGGCATGACCGCTAATTTCAAAATGTCCGCCCCCGCCTGATCCTCCCGCCGAAAGATCTCCTCCATCTCCTCTTCGGAGGGTGTCCTGTGGAAATGATGGCTGGATCCGATCATCACTCCCCCCGCCTGATGGATCTGCGCGGCCAGCTCCTTCTGCTGGAGTCCCTCCAACTGCAGCACCTCCACATCCACCAGCGCGGGCAGCCCTGTCGCTGCTGCATCTTTTAAGATATCCACATACTCTCCGGGAGAGATCTGCAGATCCCCGCCTTCTTTCCCCGTCCGGACCGTGAAGATCAGCGGCGTCTCTCCCAATATATGGCACAATCCCTCCAGCATCTCTCTGACCTTCTTTCGGTCAAAGATCCCTTCGAAGAGATCCGCCCTCCACTCTACCAGATCCGCGCCCGCGGCCACAGCAGCCCGCGCTCCCTCCATCGACTGCTGGGGATCGCCACTTGTGAGAGGGACGCAGATCAGCGGGACCCCACCCCCGATAACGGTGTTTTTTACAGTAATACTTCCAGCCATTTCTTGACATCTCCTGTTAAAATATTTATGATGATATACGATATCTAAGATCATGCACATCGGAGGATAAATATGAGTATACCGATCACCGGACACACCCAGCTGACAGGATTGTTAGGCAGCCCTGTGGCACACAGCATCTCCCCGCGGATGCACAATGAAAGTTTCCAGTACTGGGACCTGGATTATGTATATCTATGTTTTGACGTGGACGAACAGACACTGCCGGAGGCAGTGGACGGCCTGAGAGCCATTGGGATCCGTGGGTTTAACCTGACCATGCCCTGCAAAAACCGGATCGTGGACCTATGCGACAGCCTCTCTCCGGCCGCCCGTCTGATGGACGCCGTCAATACCGTCGTCAATGACAATGGACATCTCACCGGCCATAACACCGACGGCACAGGATTCGTCCGTGCCCTCCAAGACGCCGGATACGGGATCAGCCAAAAGACAATGACGCTCCTGGGCGCCGGAGGGGCCTCCACAGCTATCTGCGTCCAGAGCGCCATTGATGGGGCAAGAGCCATCCACGTCTTCGCCAGATCCACCAGCCGTTTTTGGAGCCGGATGCAGGCGCTAGCCGATGAGATCAGCCGTTCCTACCCCTGCCAGGTCACTCTGACAGACCAGGCCGACCAGACCCAGCTGGCAAAAGCCCTGGAAGAGAGCCAGCTCCTGGTGAACGGTACATCTGTGGGCATGGCTCCCAATACAGGCGATTCACTGATCACCGACAGCAGATATCTCCATCCAGACCTGGTCGTCTTTGACGCCATCTATGAGCCAAGGCAGACACGCCTGTTAAAGCTGGCTGCGGATGCAGGATGCCAGACCTGTAACGGACTGTATATGCTCCTCTACCAGGGTGCGGCGGCTTTCTCCCTGTGGACGGGAAAAGAGATGCCCATCGCGCATATCAAGTCCCTCTGCTTTGACCTTGAAAGATGATCCCCGCCTGGATGGGACTCTAACTTTCCTGTTCCACCTGGATCTTCCGGATCTCCTTCGTACGGATCTCCTCGGTGATCTCAGACAGAAACGCATCCAGAGATCTGGCCCCCTCGTCGCCCAGATAACGGCTCCGCACAGATACCAGGCCTTCTTCCTGCTCTTTTGCACCCACCACCAGCATATAGGGCACTTTTTCCAATCTGGCCTCCCGGATCTTGTATCCCATCTTCTCAGACCTCTGATCTACAGAGCAGCGGATGGAAGCTTCTTTTAATCGACGCTCCACTTCTGCCGCATAGTCGTGGAATTTCTCTGAGATCGGGATGACGCGCACCTGTTCCGGACAGAGCCAGGTGGGGAACAGTCCCGCATATTTTTCGATCAGCCATGCCAGCGTCCGCTCGTAACATCCCATAGACGTCCGATGGATGATATAAGGACGCTCTTTCTCCCCGTCCTGGTTGATGAAAGTCATGTCAAAACGCTCCGCCAGGAACATATCCAGCTGGATCGTGATCATGGTATCTTCTTTGCCATATACATTCTTCGCCTGGATATCCAGCTTCGGCCCGTAGAAAGCCGCTTCTCCTTCTTCCTCTGTGTATGAGATCCCGATATGGTCCAAGATCTCACGCATCATATCCTGCACCTGGCCCCAGGTCTTCTCATCCCCCAGATATTTTTCCTGATCCTTTGGATCCCACAGGGACAGACGGTAGGTCACATCCTCTTCCACTCCCAGTGTGGTCAGACAATATTTTGCCAGATCCACACAGCCTCTGAATTCCTCCTCGATCTGATCGGGGCGTACGACCAGATGGCCCTCGCTGATCGTAAACTGACGGACACGGGTCAGACCGTGCATCTCTCCGGATTCTTCATTCCTGAACAGTGTGGAAGTCTCCCCCATGCGCACAGGCAGATCCCGATAGCTGTGCTGCTCTGCTTTATAGACATAATACTGGAACGGGCAGGTCATGGGACGCAGCGCATAGACCTCTTTGTCCTTCTCCTCATCCCCCAGGATGAACATGCCGTCTTTGTAATGACCCCAGTGATCTGAGATCACATACAGGTCGCTTTTTGCCATCAGCGGGGTCTTCGTCCGCACATAACCCCTCCTGGCCTCCTCATCCTCGATCCACCTCTGCAGCTCCTGGATGATGGTCACACCTTTTGGCATGAGGAGAGGCAGCCCCTGTCCGATCACGTCCACGGTAGTAAATAACTTCATCTCCCGCCCCAGCTTGTTGTGGTCCCTCTTTTTCGCCTCCTCCAACTGGTGCAAGTGTTCTTTCAGCTCATCCTTGGTCCCATAGGCTGTGCCATAGACACGGGTCAGCATCTGGTTCTTCTCACTGCCCCGCCAGTAAGCGCCTGAAGAAGACAACAGCTTGAAAGCTCTCACACCTTTTGTATCCATCAGATGCGGCCCGGCGCACAGATCCACCCAGTCCCCCTGGGAATAAAAAGAGATCTCCGCATCTTCCGGCAGATCCTGGATCAGTTCTACCTTATACGGCTCTCCCTTTTCTTTGAAAAAAGCGATGGCTTCCTCCCTGGACTTTGCAGAACGCTCTATACGGGTGCCTTTTTTTATGATCTTCTTCATCTCTTTTTCAATAGCATCCAGATCCTCCTGGGAAAATGGCGCACACTCAAAATCATAATAAAAGCCTGTGTCAATGGAGGGCCCGATCGCCACTTTCGCCTCTGGATAAAGTGTCTGGACCGCTTCGGCCAGCACATGGGAAGCCGTGTGGCGCAGAGCCGCCAGCCCCTTTTCATCCCTGGCTGTGAGGATATTCAGCTGACAGTCCCTGTCCACAACGGTGCGAAGATCCACTACCTGACCGTCTATCTCCCCGGCACAGGCGGCACGGGCCAATCCTTCACTGATATCACTGGCTATGGCGATCACAGACATAGCCTGTCCATATTCTTTCTTAGAACCATCTTTCAATGTAATGATCATTTGTTCTTCTCCTTTTTCTATGAGAAAACGACAAAAAGACCCGCCCCCGCGATGGTCTTTTTCCATCGCAAGGGGCGAGCCAGATATCCTGGACCGCGGTCCCACCCTTTTTTATCACTTATCATGATGATGATAACGGGATCACCCCGGGCTGGATCGCAGCCACTCAGAGTTGGTCTTCAGATGCTCCTGCAATGAAATGCTCCCAGCACCGCTCTAAACTTTTTCTAAGATCTAAAAGCGGGCATCTCTCTCTGGAAAGTTCGGCATCCTACTCTTCTCTTCATCGTTTTTCCTTAATATTGCTGCAATCATTATATCACATAAAACACTCTTGTCAATAAAAAATCTCCCTTAAAGCGTATCTCAAGACCCCTCTGCACCGGTCAGATATTCCCCACCAGTTTCTCTTTCACCAGTGCAAATGCCTCACGCACCATAAAATGGGGCTGATACGTCCATTGCGACGGAGACGCGATACCATATACCTCACCGTATCCCTGATGACCCGCCAGCTTCAGGCTCCGGTATACATGAAAGTTCTGTGTGACCAATCCTGTCTTTTTTTCCTTGACTGGCGCAAGCTCCGCGCAAAAGTCCAGATTCTCCCATGTACTGGTAGAATCCTCTTCCAGGATCATCCGCTCCTCTTCGATCCCCATCTCTACCAAGACCTGCTGCATACAGGAAGCCTCTGTCATATCTTCTCCAGGTCCCTGCCCACCCGATAGGATCGCGATGGTAGACGGATTTTCCTCCAGATATCTTGCCGCCTTTGTGATCCGGCTCTTTAAAGCCCTGCTGGGACGGTCTCCCCGGACCTGCGCTCCCAAAACGATGATATAATCCAGATCTTTCTGCGGCCGCTCTCTCATACCGCTGATGATCAAGATCTCCAGGACGGCAAAGAGTACAAGCCCTGCTAACAGTACGATACAAGCCCCTATCTTCACACTTTTAGGCAACACACTGTCCCATAAGGGCGTCCACCCCAGAGAAACCCCCAGGAAAGAAAACAAAAGACCGGCCAAGAGCCAGATCACATCAAAATCCATCCCAAAGAGATCCAGGCCAATATAATACCCCAGACATAAAATGCCCAGGAATGACAGGGCCACTGCCACTAAGCGTTTCTTCCACAACATTTCTTATATTTCTTTCCCGACCCACAGGGACATGGATCATTACGCCCGATCTTCGGCCCTTTCACGATCGTGCCCGATCTCTTTTGTTCCAGATAGAGCTTCTTTTTCGTTTCTTCATCAAATATCTTATCCCATTGGGGCAGGTCATACAGCCAATCCGCCCTGGCATCTACCATATTCTTGTAGAGCTTTTCTTTATCAAACCCCAGGTTCACCACTGTATCTCCGGTCATCTCTTCAATGGGATTTGCTTCTTTCAGACTGTCATTGATCCCATCCAGGAATCCGGTCATTGTAAATACGTCCTGCCCATATCTCTCTGCAAGCTCTTTTACAGTGCCGGTCACCACCTCATCAGGGTCCTCCAGCAATCGCTCATAGATGCCTTTCTCAATATTGAAATAGGATGCCCAAAATTTCTGCAATTTCCCTTTGTCTGCGGACTCATCGTAAGCAACTGCTCTCCACTGTTCTAAAATCGTTTTCTCACTCATGGTATCTATTTCCTCTTTTCCAAAGTTTTCCGGTCTGATCCCGCAACATTTTTGATTATAACATGTTTCATAAAAAAACACAACGGACTTTTATTGATGAAAGCTGAACATACTGTGAAATAGATCTAAAAGCAGGAAAATGATATCGAAAAGATATATGATATGATAATGTAGAAAGATCGGGGCAACAGGATTTGAACCTGCGACCTCACGGCCCCCAGCCGTGCGCGCTACCAAGCTACGCCATACCCCGATGGAAAGTATTCTATCAGATCCGGAGTAAAAAATCAACTGTTTTTTCAAAAAAAAATGGATATTCCAGACAAACAGCCATACACCAAAAAGAGCCCAGTCACACCGACCAGACTCTTCTTTTTCTTTCAATGTATAAAATGTTCCAAATGCCGTGCGATCTCCTGGATATCGATAGGTTTGGCCACATGGGCATCCATACCGCAGTCCAGACATCTCTGGATATCTTCCGAAAAAGCATCCGCCGTCATAGCTATGATCGGGATATCTGCATCCTCCCTGTCAAGACCTCGTATGACTTCCGTAGCCTCCAGCCCCGTCATGACCGGCATCCGCAGATCCATCAGGATCGCATCATAAAAACCGACGGGGGACTGCTTGAATCTATCCACACAGATCTGGCCATTTTCCGCCCAGTCCAGTTCCAGTCCAAGGTCACTGAGCAGCTCCTCGGCAACTTCCCAGTTCAGTTCATTGTCTTCTGCCAAGAGTACCTTACGCCCCTCAAACTGCAGCGGCTCCTCTTCCGGGATCTCCTTAACGTCCTCCATTGTATCAGCAAAAGGTTTCAACCCATAGAACAGCGTAGATTTAAAGAGCGGTTTGGGGATAAACCCGCTGACGCCTGCTTCTCTTGCTTCCTTTTCGATCTCGCTCCAATCATAGGCAGAGATCAGCAGGATAGACACATCCGAGATCTCTCCACGGATCCTCTTCGCCGTCTCGATACCGTCTATACCCGGAAGCTTCCAATCCAGGAGGATGATCTGATAATCATCGTGGAGACTGTGCCTCTTTTTCACCATCTCCACCGCCGATTCCCCGTCCATCGTCCAATCCGCGTCAATGCCGATGTCTTTCAACGACTCCAGGGTCGCCTTACACATCATCTCATCGTCATCCACCACCAGCATCTTCCACTGGGGCAGCACCATATCCACTTCCCGGACCTCCGCGATCTCCAGGTCCACCACGATATGGAATCTGGTCCCCTTCCCCAGCTCACTCTGGACTTCTATCGTACCGCCCATAGCATTTACGATATATTTTGTGATCGCCATCCCCAGACCGGTGCCTTCGATCCGCTGGACACGTTTGTCATCCTCCCGTGTAAATGATTCAAAGACTTTATCCAAAAACTCCGGCGCCATCCCGATGCCGTCATCCTCCACCTGCAGATGCATGCGCACAAACGCATCCCCTTTCGGAGACGGCTCCTGATACATGGAAAGGTCGATCGTACCCCCGTCATTGGTGAATTTTATGGCATTGGACAAAAGATTCAGCATCACCTGGTTGAGACGCACACTGTCACAGCACACGTCCTCCCTGATGATATCGTGGATCAGCACATTGAAATTCTGTTTTTTTGCTTTGATCTGCGGCTGGACGATGCTCACCATACTGTCCATCACTTCACTCAGGGAGATCATATCCTTATTCAGGATCATTTTCCCGCTCTCGATCTTGGACATATCCAGCACGTCGTTTATCAGGCCCAACAGATGCTTGCTGGACAGCGAGATCTTGCGCAGACAATTTTTTACCTGCTCTATATTATCGATATTCGCCGTCGCGATCGCTGTCATCCCTACGATCGCATTCATAGGCGTCCGGATATCATGGCTCATATTGGAAAAGAACTCGCTCTTCGCCTTGCTGGCCTGGATAGCCTCATGCCGCGCCGCATCCAGCGCATGGACCTGCTTGCGCGTCAGATCATAGTATTTCCCAAAGACGAGCAGGAGTACCAGCAGGATGACCCCGCAGCAGCCCAATGTGACAAGGCTCCATTGCCGGCCCAGCGCACTGACTTCCTGATCCAGCATACCATAGGGCATGACGGAGACCAGATACCATTCCGTATAGGGCAGACTGGAACAGAACAGGTGCTGCCGCCCTTTCTCCTCAGTCTCCAAGACGACCGAATATTCTCTCCCATCCCGCATAGAAGCCTCGAGTTCCCGGATGTATCCCTCTGCCTCTCCGACATCCTTCCCGTCCCAGTGAGAACGGATCTGTTCAAAATAATTGCTCCCCACTTCATCTACACTGCGGATCACAAAGCTGCCGTCTTTACGGATGATATGGGAATACACCATAGCCCCTTCCTCATCCAGGCAGAGCGTATCTGATATGTAGCTGACGGGCAACCCTCCTACCAGAGCGATGGAAGTCTCTCCGCTCTGCATCTCATATGCTGCAGGGACACCGAGCAGGACGATCTTATTCCCTTCCTCGTCAGAACCGACTGCCACCTTCTCCTCTCTGTCCCTCATAGAAGATAAAAACGGCTGTGGGTCTGTCACTTCCACCTGCCTGCCGTCGATCATCTGAAAATCCCCGTCATAAGAATACAGCGCTAGATATTCAAACCCCCGCGCCTCCGCATTATAAGTCAGTGCGTCAAACAATGCATCTTCATCCCCACTTTCCTGTGAAGAGATCGTCTCTATGAGCGCTTCCATCTGTGCCAGGCGCAATCCTATGGTCGTCTGAAAATGAAGAGAGATCTGTTCGCTCATACTGGACATATAGACTGTCCCGATATCACTGATCGTCTGCTCGCTCTTACGGTTCATGAACAACGCAAGAAAAGAAAAGATAAAAACGCATAACACAAGTATGAGAACAAGACTGAGCATCAAAAAGCGCATGACCCCGTTCCTACTCTCCTTCATCTTATGCTCCCCCCTCTTCACCTCTGCTCGCTCCACCTGTCACCCCCAAGACCTCTGGGTCCAACCCCTGGACAGCCTTCACGATCTTCTTGTGATCGGCCTCCACCTGTGCCACCATACCGTCTATCTCCGGTCTCCAGGCACCTGTACGTAACATATCGCACAGACTGCTGCTCGACTCATATAACTGGGTAAAATGCAGACTCTGACAGATCCCTTTAAGTGTATGTGCGGCACGGAAGGCATCCTTATAGTTCTCCTCCTCAAGCGACTGACACAACAGATCATAACTCCCATCAGCCAGGAATTTTCGAACAAATCTCTGGACCAGCCACTCCCCGCCCAAACGGGCGACCACGCCCTCATAGTCACCGCCCAGTGCAGCATAACACTCCTTTAAGTCCATTGTCCTGTCCTCCTCTCTGTATGACTGCTCGGACATATATCTCAACATAGCATCCCAAGATCCCATAATATATAAATATTATATTTTTTACCCTATATAAAGTCAAGCCTTTTTTAAACAGCGCATACTATTCGCAAAGCCAGACCTACGGACATACAATAAATAAAAAAAGATCTGGAGAGATCCATTTATGTATATAAGTATCAGTATCATTTTGTTCATATGTATCATCTTTGCCTATTTTCGCACATATCGAAGATCTTATGCCGCGCAAAAAGTCCGCCGCATGTGCATACACGAAAAATGCCAGACGCTTTCCAGTCTGGTGAGCCCTACGGGATTCGCTTACGACCACTGGCAGGACATCTTCACCTCCCGGGTGGACGCCTGGCAGCGCCATTACGATTACTGTGCGTTTTTTGACCATACAGCCCCTTTTTTCCAGATGGTATTCGACTACGAACCTGTCTATTTTAACTACAGAGACAGGACATGGCTGATCGAATTTTGGAAAGGACAGTATGGAATCAACACAGGGTGCGAAGTGGGCATCTACAGAGCAGACACGCTCCTTCCGCCTTCAGACCAAAAAAACGCCCATTACCATGCGGTGACAGACGAAGAGATGCTCCCTATGTACGTCTCTCTCTATCATAAAAAAGACCTGCTCTTCACACTGGCAAAACGCCACTGGTGGCTGGCCGGCTTCTACATGGGGACATTCTCAACACCGCAGGCACTCCATATGTGCATCAGCATCACCTTCCCATGTCACGAGATGATGTACGCGTTCGTCAGAGCCTTGCGGGAAAAAGGATACGACGAGGATGGCATCTGTATAAATGACCAGACAGTGACCTTCCACTACAACAGACCCGCCACCCGGCAGCAGACATGGCAAATCCGCCGTGCCCTGTCACAGTGGAAAAACCAGGCTGCATGTAAGATCTACCGCTGGGTCACAAAACCTTTTTGCAAAAACATCGACAGGCTCCTCTATCTGTATTATTTCCTGCCGTTCACCCTCCGCAAAGTATTAGCCATCCAAAAGACCGGCAAAAAAAGGGGCTTTTGGATATGAATTACGACCGGAGGCTGCAGAGAGCGTTCTCCAACGCGCCTTCCCTCCCCCTTTCCGTCCATTCAAGATACGTCCTGTTCAGCGACTGCCACCGGGGATGCGGAAATCCCAATGACAATTTTTTGAAAAACCAGCATCTCTACTGTGCAGCACTGCAGTACTATCACAGACACGGGTTCACATATATCGAACTGGGGGATGGGGATGAACTCTGGGAAAACCGTTCCATAAGCCAGATCATGGAAGTCCATGATGATATATTCCGCATGTTATCAAGATTCTACCATGAAAAACGGCTCTATATCCTGTATGGGAACCATGATATCATAAAAAGGTCATCCAAGACAACAGGAAAATGGGCTCCCGGACTCTTCCCCGGCATCACTTTCCATTCCGGACTGATCTTGAGAGACCGGGAACGCAGGAAAGATATCTACCTCACCCACGGCCATCAGACGGACTTTTTGAACAGTACCCTATGGCCTCTCAGCCGTTTCCTCGTGCGGTATCTGTGGGGGCCTGCGGAAAGACGCGGCTTCCTGGATCCCACGAGTGCGGCAAAAAACAACAAAAAGAAACGCCGGACTGAAGAAAAACTCACGGAATGGGCCCGAGCGAACGGGAATATCCTGATCACCGGCCATACACACCGCCCCATGATAGGGACTGCCGACGCACCCTACTGTAATACAGGGAGCTGTGTACATCCCTATGGCATCACCTGCATCGAGATCCATCACCGGTGCATGTCCCTTGTAAAATGGACGATGACGACCAGACCGGATCAGAGCCTTTTCGTCTCCAGAGAGATACTGGCAGACACGATCTGTATCGACAGGTATTAGATCTACTTATGGTATGGAGCTCCGCTGGCGATGCGGTATCCCCGATAGATCTGTTCTAATAAGATCACCCGCATGAGCTGATGGGGAAAGGTCATTTTTGAAAAACTCAGTGCAAGATCCGATCTGTCGGTCACATTTTTTCCCAGTCCCAGGGAACCGCCGATGATAAATACAATATGACTGACACCCTGGACTGCCAGGCTGCTGATCTTTTCAGAAAATCCTTCTGAAGTGAGCTGCCTGCCAGTCAATTCCAGGGTGATGGTATACGCCTCTTTCGGAAGATGTCTCAGGAGCCGTTCCCCTTCTTTTCTCAAGATCAGCTCTTTCTGTGACAGGCTCAGAGAATCCGGGGTCTTTTCGTCCGCCACCTCTATGACCTCCAATCTGCAGTATCTCCCAAGCCGTTTGGCATACTCTTTCACGGCATCTCTCAAATACGCTTCCTTTACCTTCCCCACTGCGAGTACTGTCATGCGCATCTTTCCTGTCCCTCTCCTTTTTGGATCATCTCATCCATCCATATAGTAATACCGGCTGGCTACCTCACTGATCCTGCCGTTGACCCCCACGAGGATCACACAGAATGTATGCTCTCCCACCGGCATTTTTACCGGCGCTCTATATTCTGTGCTGTTCTCCGTAGGCTGTCCATCAAATGCATAGTACGCCTTGAAACCGTCAGGGACTTCCACGATGATCTCTGTATCCATATCATAGGAGACGGAATCTGGAAAGACCTCCGGCGCCCCTGGTTCTTCCGGTATGACTGTATATTTCCTGTAGATCACATCACTCATGATGCCATACATATTCTCTCCCACCACATAGATCTCTGTCACACCTTCTCCGATCCTGATCGGTCCATGATAGAGGGCACTTTCTTTCGTAGGCTGGCTGCCATCCAGCGTATAGCGGTAGGTGACTCCCTCTTCCACTTCTATAGAGATCTCCAATCCTTCATCATATGTACCCGTTTCCGGCTGGATCTTAGGATCTTTGCACAGATAATGGTCAAACTCCCTCCGGACTGTCTGCCGGTCTGCCTGTAAGATCGAGCTTTTGATCTTCTCCGGCTCTTTGGCTTCTTCATACAGCGCGATCAGCTGCTCATAATAGATCGGGCTGTCCTCGTGGCCTTTGAGATTTCCCTCCATCACTTTTACCGCACCGGAGAGATCCCCCTTTTCCCTCAGCACCTCGGACAGCAGGATGACCGCTTTGCCTTTTCCCGGGCTGATCGTCAATGCTTTATCTGCATATCCCAGCGCACGGTCATAGTCTTTATCTCTGTACGCCTGCTGGGCAAGACTGTAATGGATCAGGTAGGAATGGTCCACACACCAGAAAATACAGGCGCAGACCGCTATGAAACCTGAGATCATCATCCATTTCATTGGATGCTTTTTCTTCTGTAGTCCTTCTAAATGTTTTTTCTGACGGTCGAGCATCTGCCGTTTCGTCTCTTTCTGCATCAGAGTCTCGACTGTATTATATTCTGAAACCCACTGGATCTCCTGCAGACAGTGATGGCAGTATATGCTGCCCTCCTCCAGCGGCGTTTTGCATCTAGGACATTTCATGTTCTTCCCTCATTTCATAAAAAGGTCACATATCCTTTATATACTCCTCAAATTCTTCCGCTGACATAAGGACCTTTCTGGGCTTTGTCCCTTCCTCCGGCCCCACCACATTGGCCTGCGCCAACTGATCCATGACCCTGGCCGCCCGGTTAAACCCGATCTTGAACGCTCTCTGGAGCATGCCTATGGATGCCTTGTCTTTGTCAATGATCAGTTTAGCCGCGTCTACAAAATAGGCATCCCTTTCCTCTCCTTTCGACGATGCCGCTCCTCCTGCGGCAGTAGCTGTGACGATCTTATCCTGCATCTGTTCGTCACACGCCCCCTGGGGATTCTTCTCCGCCAAAAACTCCACTACGGCGCTCACTTCCTCATCCGATACAAAAGCCCCCTGGAGCCGGGCTGGTTTCTGATATCCCTGTGGATAAAACAGCATATCACCCTTTCCCAATAACTTCTCCGCCCCGTTCATATCTAAGATCGTACGGGAATCCACTCCGGAAGAGACGGCAAATGCGATCCTGGAGGGCATGTTCGCCTTAATCAGCCCTGTGATCACGTTCACCGAAGGACGCTGTGTAGCTATGATCAGATGGATGCCCGCAGCCCGGGCAAGCTGGGCCAGACGGCAGATCGCGTCTTCCACCTCCCCTGGAGCGACCATCATCAGATCCGCCAGCTCGTCCACGATGATCACGATCTGGGGCATCGCTCTTGGACGTTCCTCCTCTTCCCCGAAGTCCATCCCCTGGATCTTCTGATCATAATCCTGCAGATTGCGGACATTATATTCTGCAAAAGTATTATACCGGTCGGTCATCTCCGCCACGGCCCAGTTCAATGCCCCGGCCGCCTTCTTAGGGTCTGTGACCACTGGGATCAGCAGGTGGGGGATCCCGTTATACACACTCAGTTCCACCACCTTCGGATCCACCATGATCAGTTTCACCTGATCTGGCTCCGCTTTATATAAGATGCTCATGATCAGAGTATTGATACAGACAGATTTACCAGAGCCGGTCGCCCCCGCGATGAGCAGATGGGGCATCTTGGCGATGTCCGTGATCACAGGCTTGCCCGCGATATCTTTGCCCGCCGCAAAGGACAGGCTGGACTTGGCATCCTGGAACTCCTGTGACTGCAAAAGATCCCTGAGCATCACAGCGCTGTTCTCTTTATTCGGCACTTCGATCCCCACCGCGGCTTTACCCGGTATGGGCGCTTCGATCCGGATGTCCGCCGTGGCCAGGTTCAATTTGATATCATCCGCCAGCCCCACGATCTTGCTGACCTTTACCCCCTGCTCCGGCTGCAGTTCATAGCGGGTGACTGTAGGCCCGCAGCTCACATTGACCACCGTCACATTGACCCCGAAATTATGCAGAGTCTCCTGCAGCTTCACAGCAGTCTCCCGCAGATACTGCTCTGTATCCCCGCTCTTGACACGTTTTCCTTTCTTTAACAGAGAAAAGGGCGGGAACTTATACGCAGGCTCTGCTCCACAGACCAGAGGCTGTTTCTCTTCCTGTTTCTGTTCCTGGACTGTCTCTTTTTTCACGGATCCTTTTGTCTGCTCCCCGTGCTTTATCTCATAGGACAACTGGACAGTCTCCTCTATGGCCTTCTTCTCCTCTTTCACCGCCGGCTCCTGTCCTGTCTCCCCAAAGGTTTCCTCCTCCATATGCTCCTCTTCCTCTGTATCAGGCACCGTCAATTCCACATTGACCGGGAGCAGCTGTGCCTCATCCCTTTTCTTCTCCCTGCGCAGATGCCGCCCGGACATCTTTTCAGATGCGTCTGCCGCCGGCCTTCTCGTTCTCCTCTGCCCTGGCTGCCGCTGATCCCTGCCGCCGGAGAACATCTTGCGGCAAAAGCCAAAAAAAGACCTCTGCGTGATCAAGATCAACAAGATGATCTCTCCGATGATCAGGACGATATAAGCGCCCAGAAGCCCGAACGCCAGACAAACTCCTTTGCTGATCATCCCCCCGACCACGCCGCCGCCCACATGGGCATCCGAAGACAACCGATAATACTGGAACACATCCCAGGAAGATGTATCCCCCTGGGTGAGCAATTGTAAGAGCCCGCACAAAAAACAAAAAAACAAGAAGCCCGCCGTGATCTTCTTATACACCAGCAGATTCTCCTTATTTGAGACAAAAAAAGCCACGCCGGCGAACAGAAAGAACGGGAAAATATAAGAAGCTGTGCCAAAGATCCCAAAAAAGAAAGTACTGACAGCATTTCCCAAAAAACCGCCCAGTCCAAAATCGCTGATCAGTAAGATGATCGAGACAGCCAGCACCACCAACAGAGCGATCTCACCTGTGTAACTGTCCTGCGCATTTTTTTTCTTCCGTTTTTTCCTCGTCCCCGTACTCCTCTTCTTTTTGACCGCCGCCATATCTATCCTCCTACTCCATAAACTTACATATGATCGCTATGATCCCCAGCAAAAAACTATAACAGGCAAATCCCCGGAACCGTGCCCTCTGCAGATACCTGACCATCCGCCGGATCAGTAAAAAGCCTGTGATCCCCGCCGCCAGCGCCCCGCAAAGATAAGTCCCCCACATCCTCCCCGTTATAGAAAGCTCTCCTAACTGCCCCAATTCCAAGATCAACGCCCCGCAGACCGCCGGTATTGCTGTCAAAAATGTTAATTTCACAGCTACCTTCCTATTTAGGCCGCACAACAGCCCTACAGCCATGGAGACCCCCACCCTGGAAATACCGGGAAAAGACGCCATGCCCTGACAGATACCCATCCATATGGCATTGTCGTAGGTCATATCCTTGGGGATCTTATCTCCCTTGGCGATAAAATCCATCACAAGGAGTAAGATAGCAGAGATCATCAGCCCGATACCTATGGCGAGCAGACTGCCAAAAGCGGCTTCCACAAGACGCCTGGATAGCATGCCCAGGACAGCCATGGGCACCGAAGCGGTCAAAAGGAGTAGCGTCAGCTTCCGATAATTGGTCCCGCTGATCTTCTGATAACGCTTATCCACCCCTGTTTTCTTATTTTCTATGAAGATCCTTATATTTGTCACCATATCCATACAGATAAGGATCATCTCTGCCGCAACCTTCGTGATATCCCTCCAGAAAGCCGCCAGGACCGCCAGAAGAGTGGCCGTATGCAGCAATACTTCAAAGAAGAGTCCCTCCGCCCCACGCATATCCCACAGATTTTCTATTAGACCGGAATGACCAGAACTGCTCACCGGCAAGAAGGCAGTTATCCCATGCACAATACCGATCCATATCGCCCGAATAAAATCCATTGTCCCCTCCGTTTTGCGTATGTAACGCGTGTCCCCCATTATATCATAAGACATATAAAAAAACAAACCGCAAGATCATCCAATCCTGCAGCCTGTCCGCCTATCATATAAGATCTTGATCTATCAGAGCATACAGCTTTTTCAGAGCCTGGCTGATGCCGCCCACTTCGTCGATCAGTCCTTCCCTTACCGCTTCCTCTCCTTCCAGCATGGTCCCCACATCTTTCACCAGCTGAGAAGTATCCAGCATCAATTCCTCCAAACGCTCTTTGGTGATATGGGAATGTTCCGAGACAAATCCAGTGATGCGGTCCTGTGTCTTCTCCATATTCCGGTAGCTCTGCACCACGCCGATGAACATGCCATTGCTCCGTACCGGATGGACCACCATCGTAGCACTGGGCACGATGAACGTATAGTCCGCCGATACCGCCAGCGGCACCCCGATCGAATGTCCGCCTCCCAACACCAGTGAGACTGTAGGCTTACTCAAGGATGCGATCATCTCCGCGATGGCAAGCCCCGCTTCCACATCCCCGCCTACTGTATTCAAGAGTACCAGAAGCCCGTCTATGTTCTCATCGTCCTCAATCATAGCCAGTTTGGGCAGTACATGTTCATATTTGGTCGTCTTACTCTGGCTGGCCGCTGATTCATGTCCCTCCACCTCACCGATGATCGTCAAAAGATGGATATGCTGTTTTTCCCCATTAGCATCCAAAGTCACCTGCCCTGTATCTTCGATCTGCTTATCCTGGCTCTCTTCTTTTTCCAGGGCTTCCATCTTATCTGCCTGCAGATCTTTATTCCCTTGTTTTTCCTCTAACATGATAAACACCTCCTGGCATATGATCCCCAGCTGATGCTCTTTCTATACATGGGCATACATGGCGTCCTATACAAGATCACCATTTTTCTCAACAAGGGGCAATAAATAAATCTAAAAAATATTTAGTATAAAAAATATTTTTTATTTTTATGTTGACTTTACAGATCCATTATATTACAATCCGCATTAGATCAAATGATCAAATAAAATATATGGATATTTGCAAAGAGAAAAAAGCTCCTCTATGTTTTTTTCATCGAAACTGTTGACATGACTTTACATTACCAGCATAATCTAATAAACAAAAAACTGCACAAAATGGGAGGTAGGAGGTTAGAAGATCAAACATGTACAAGATCATAAAGACAGAACATCTGGCAGAGAAGATATATCTAATGGAAGTGGAAGCCCCAAGGACGTCCGCTGCCTGTCAGCCAGGCCAATTCCTCATCGTAAAAATAGATGGGCCAGGTGAACGTATCCCATTGACGATCTGCGACTATGACCGCGCAAGAGGGACTGTCACCATCGTATTCCAGGCAGTCGGTGCATCCACGATGCGGATGTCTCGATCAAAAGCAGGCGATCATTTCCAGGACCTTGCCGGGCCGCTGGGAAACCCTTCGGAGTTTATCGGAGAAGACTTAGAGAGCCTCCGGAGAAAAAAGCTCCTTTTCGTAGCCGGCGGCGTAGGGGCTGCTCCCGTATATCCCCAGGTAAAATGGCTGCATGAAAAGGGGATCGCCGCCGATGTGATCATGGGTGCAAAGACCAGGGACATGCTGATCCTGGAAAAAGAGATGGGCAAGGTAGCCGCCGACTTATACATAGCTACTGACGATGGATCCTATGGGACCCACGGCATGGTGACAGACGTGCTGGAAGATCTGGTCACAGTCAAGCAAAAACAGTATGACACCTGTATAGCGATCGGACCTCTCGTGATGATGAAATTTACGGCTCTCCTGACAAAAAGGTTAGGGATCCCCACCATCGTCAGCATGAACCCCATCATGGTGGACGGAACGGGCATGTGTGGAGCCTGCCGTCTCCAGGTAGGCGACCAGATCAAGTTCGCCTGCGTGGACGGACCGGAATTTGACGGGCATCTGGTAGACTTTGACGGAGCTATCAAACGGCAGCGCATATACAAGACAGAAGAAGGCCGGGCAATGCTGAGACTGACAGAAAGTGCTCCACACCACGGCGGGTGTGGGCAATGCGGAGGTGATAGATAATGGCACAGGATATGTTACATAAAATACCCGTCAGAGAACAGGATCCCAGGACACGGGCCACCAATTTTGACGAGGTCTGTCTTGGATACGATGAAAATGAAGCCGTACAGGAAGCAGCACGCTGCCTGGGCTGCAAACGTGCAAAATGTGTGGAGGGATGTCCTGTATCCATCGACATCCCCGCATTCATCAGTAAAGTCAGAGAAAGACAGTTTGCCGGAGCCGCCCAGGTGATCGGCAGATCTTCAGCGCTCCCAGCCGTCTGCGGACGGGTCTGCCCCCAGGAATCCCAATGCGAGGGCGTGTGCGTCCGCGGAAAAAAAGGGGAAGCCATATCCATCGGGAAACTAGAACGCTTTGTGGCCGACTGGTCCAGAGAACATGATGTGCGCCCTGCCCCGCCTGAAAAGACCAATGACATCAAAGTTGCCGTCATAGGCGCAGGGCCTGCAGGCCTGACCTGCGCCGGCGACCTGGCCAGACTGGGCTATCAGGTCACGATCTTCGAAGCGCTCCATGAACCGGGCGGGGTATTGACATACGGCATCCCGGAATTCCGCCTGCCAAAAGAAAAAGTCGTGCAAAAAGAGATCGACAACGTGCGCAGGCTGGGCGTTAAGATCGAGACAAATGTGATCATCGGAAGGTCCGTGACCATCGATAAACTGATGGACGAGGAGGGCTTTGCTGCTGTCTTCATCGGATCGGGCGCAGGGCTCCCACGCTTCATGGGCATCCCCGGCGAGAGCGCCAACGGCGTGTTCTCAGCCAATGAATTCCTTACCAGAAATAACCTGATGAAAGCTTTCCGCGACGACTATGACACCCCTATCTGGAAAGGTAAGGAAGTCATCGTCGTAGGCGGAGGGAACGTAGCCATGGATGCCGCCCGGACTGCACTGCGCCTGGGCGCCAAGACATGGATCGTCTACAGGCGCAGCGAAGCCGAACTCCCGGCCCGTGCAGAAGAAGTCCACCACGCGAAAGAAGAAGGGGTGATCTTCGAACTGCTGACAAATCCGGTGGAGATCCTGGTGGATGAGGATGCCTGTGTAAAAGGCATGGTGGTGCGCAAGATGGAACTGGGGGAACCTGACAGCTCCGGCAGACGCAGCCCGGTAGAGATCCCTGGCTCTGACTATGAGATCACCTGCGATACAGTCATCATGTCCCTGGGGACATCCCCCAATCCGCTGATCGTCGGGACCTCCAAAGGATTGGACGCAGACCGGCGCGGCTGTATCATCGCCGATAAGTTCGGTCAGACCAGCAGGAAAGGCGTGTTCGCCGGCGGCGACGCAGTGACCGGAGCTGCTACTGTGATCCTGGCCATGGAAGCTGGAAAAGCCGGGGCAAAAGGGATCCATGAGTACCTGAGCAGCAGACCCATATAAAGGATAAAGAGTGCAGATCTTCAAAAGACCTGCACTCTATCTACATATCTTTACTTTGAAAGCTCCGGACAGCGGCCATGTGGAAGGCGTGCTGGCACGCGCTGACACATGGACATTGGACGGACTAAGGTGTATGAGTGCCGAAGGCACGGAGCAGCTGGCTTTCATTTATGGTGATGTCGCCGTCAGGCGACATGTCAGTTTACTTCTTTACTGTCACACTCTTCGGCGCTGACCAGGCTGAACATATACGTTTTGTCTTGCCATTTATCCTCACATCTTTATATGTACATATCCGTACATTATATCTTTTCCCCGCTCTCAATCTCTTCAGCACTGTCCCCGATCCGCTGTTCTTCCTGACTGTAACTGTCTCCGTACTCCCTTTCTTAAAATCTTTGCGGACAGAATACTGGATCTGATAACCCGTCGTCTGTACTGTCTGCTTTTTCCATTTTACAGTGATCTTTTTCTTCCCTGCGCTCAGCCTCGAAAGAACAGTTCCTTTCGGCTTGATGGTAAACGATCTGTCAGCCTTTCCTCTGTAATTTCCCTTAAATGTGACCCGCACGGTGTATTTCCCGACGTTTTTGCACCCGCTTGGATAGGTGACTGTATAATCCGACGGTGTGATCTTCTTACCATCACGCCCTTTTACCGTTACGGACGGATGTTCTGTCTTTCCGTTATATGTATGATCTGCTGCAGACAGCACGATCGTTTTAGGACTGTAGATGACCGTCGCTGAAACATCTCCGCAATCCTGGCACTCTTTTTGTATCGATCCGTTTTTCGTCATAGTCGCAGGCGTTACGGTCCTCTTTGTGGTTTTGTGGACACACTGCGCCAGCGGTACAAATTTTTTGCCAAGCTCCCTGGCATATTCCTGAGCCGTAGATCCAAGATAGCCGCAGATGACCGTGTCACTATCTAAAGACGGACCCATCCACTCGCAAGATCTGTTCATGATCGTGATCTTTTTCAGATCACCGCATCCATCAAATACACCCCCGTCTATCCTCTTGACCTGAGCCGGGATCTCGATCTCCGTTAAAGAATCACATCCAACGAAACATGAAAAGGGTAAAAAAGTCAGGTTTGATGACAATTGTATATCTCTCAGTCCCGTACAATGGGCAAATGTAGTCATTTCCCCTAAACCTCTGACTGTAGAAGACATGGAGATCCCTGTTATATATCTGCATCCATTAAATGCTTGCGACCTGACCCATTGTACACTGGACGGTATTTGGAACCGGCTACTCTTTTTTCCCTTCGGGTGACGGATCAGTTTTGTTTTCTCTTTATCATAGAGGACTCCATCCACCGACGTAAATGTCTGGTTATCTTTGTCCACATAGATCGCTTCTAACGTCTCACATGCAAAAGTATCGCCAGAATCATCCATGGTGTCGGTCCCTACCGCCTTTACTGTTGACGGCAATGTCAACTCCTTTAAGGAAGTCCCGTAAAAAGGGGCTGACCCTATTGTCGTCAACCCTTCGTTCAGGACAACTGTTGACAAAGAAGGATAGTCACCAAAAGCCCCGACCCCTAAACGCTCCACTCCTTCTAAAACAACTTTCTCGATCTGATCTTTATACGCACGCCACGGATCAGGAGTACTACTCGTTCCCAGCGCGCTACTCACCACAAAACTACTCCCATCCCCTTTGATCGTCAAAGTCTTATCCACGATCTCCCATTGACACCCGTCTTCAGAAGTCCCGCTGGCAGTCACACCTGACTGTTTTTCCGGCTGTCCATCTGAGACATCATATACGGCCTGCACTCTTTCGCCCATTCCCTGGGCATGGACTGGTCTCCCCGCATAAAGACCGCCAATGACAACTGCAGCAAACAACAACATATGCACTCTTCTGCCTACATATCTGCTCATGTAAGATCTCCTCCTGGTAAAAAATTCTATTGGATCCCATGCGCATGAAATACCTTCCTTTATTCTACCCCCCCCCTTTAGTTTTTTGTCAATATTTATTTGTGTAAATTGCTTGGATCTTACAAATATTTGATACGATCCGCGTCCACCGTCCGGACTGCTTACCTCCATTCTTGCCGCTATCTCACCGTCCATCTCCAGCTCTGTACTGTCCTGCTCCTGCACCGTTCTTTCCACGCTGTCATGTATGTCTGTCCTGTCTCTCCCACAGGCTGTAACGGAAAATAACTAAATTCCCCATAATCCTCAAATAGAAAGCAGTTTTTTCAATATTTCCATATCCGCATCCCCGATCACAAGATCGGCCGCCGCATTTCTGACCGCCTCCGCTGCCTGTCCGTTCGGTATAAACCATATGCCAAGTCCAAGTTTTGGGATTTTAACTTCATTAGTTTTGTACTGTAATACCCGATAAAAATACACAGCCCCATCAGTGCAAGGTGATCCAAAAAGAACTTGAGCTTTGGCTCCTCATAGTCCAAAAAAACAAATCCACTGCCAAGGAACATATAAGTAAGAAAATCCCTTTTGATAAAGACATAGGCTGCGATCAGCAGACCCATGATGAAACCCGCCGCCTGATATTTACGCTGCCGCATGTTCTTTTTTACAGCCAGCTTCAAAACCATCCCCCAGTGCAGGCCAAGGTGCAGGCCCATCAGCAGATATCCCCAATAGGATCCTAAGATGTGCAGCCGCCTTGCCAGTGCCATCCCGCCCTGTATGGGCAAGAATGCAAACACATATCTGGACATGGCGATCCCACTGTGCATGAGCGCCAGCATTGCCGCAAGCGTCAGGACGTTGACCACGCACCGCAGGATGCGCATAGGCGTATATCTTCCCCGGAACAGATTTCTATACCAGTTCAGGTTTAGGGATTGATGGGCGATAAACAGCGCAAGCATCCCTGCTCCGATCCATTCATGGGCTGCCTCACCCCAGAACTGATAGCCCATCAGGAAAAGCAGCGCTATGGTCATCAGGATGTCCAGCGCCCACTTTACTTTTGCCTTTGTTTTCATACTGCCTCCCTTTCCCAGATCTTTAGGATCCCACAGCCTTGCCGACACAGCTTACCGCATTTAAGCTGCGGGGATGACCGATATAAGGCAGGCACTGTGACACTACCCGGATCAGGAGATCCTTATCATTTCCAAAGTTCATATTTCCCTTTGCATGGGCAATAAGCTGAGGTCCACGACCACCCTGGGCCGCCAGGAAACAGTCCGCCGGAAGCGGAAGTCCCACGCCCCCTCCAGCGCCTCCGGCAATCCCTGCCCGGGTTCCTTCGCAACTTCCTCCATTGTAAAATGCTCTATGATCTTCATAAACTCCAGATCTGTTTTGTAATGATCTGTCATTTTGTTTCCTCCACTCTTTTCTGTCATTTATCATAAGTCTGTTCCTTCACTGAATTTCAGAAGCCAAAAATCGCCTGTTCATATTGATCCTAAATCTTCTGGTCACCCGTAGACCATACATGCTTTTCCTTCGCCGCAGCCGCCGTATTCTGCGCCATGACACCCACCAGAGCGTGGGGAACATAAGGTTCCTCCAAATACGCCAGTTCCGCATCGCTTAATGCCAGGCCAACTGCCTTTGCTGCTCCCTCCACATGGTGCAGCTTTGTTGCGCCCACCACCGGGGAAGTAACCTTTGTAAGCAGCCAAGCCAGGGAGATCTCTGTCATGCTTACCCCTTTTTGTTTGGCAAGCTCCGCCACCCGCGAAATGATCACGCCGTCCTGTTCTGCCGTAGCATCATATTTGGATTTCGCATAGCTGTCCTCCTCTAGACGCTTAGAGGTTTCGCCGGGCAGTTTTGACAGCCTCCCCCCTGCCAGCGCGCTGTAAGGCGTCATGGCGATATCCTCTTCCGCGCACAGCCCCGCCATCTCCCGTTCCTCTTCCCGGAAGATCAAGTTATAGTGCCCCTGTACCGATATGAATTTTACAAAGCCCTCCTTTTCTGCAAGCGCATTTGCCTTCACAAGCTGCCATGCAAAGCAGTTTGATATACCGATATACCGGGCTTTTCCTGCCTTTACCACGTGATCCAGCCCCTCCATAATGTCATAGAGAGGCGTCTGATGATCCCACATATGGTAAATATAAAGATCCACATGATCCATGCCCAGATTTGCAAGGCTCTTATCTATCATCCGCTCAATGTGCCGCTGCCCCGTGATCCCTTTTTCAATATCCTCCTGTGTCCGCGGCAGGAATTTTGTCGCCACCACGACTTCCTCCCGTTTGGCATGATCCCGCAGCGTCCTTCCGAGATACTGCTCACTGGTGCCACTCTGGTAACCGATCGCCGTATCAAAAAAATTGATGCCAAGTGAAAGCCCCTGTTTTATGATCTCACGGGAATGTCCCTCATCAACTGTCCAAGAGCGCTGTCCGCATTTTGCATCGCCAAATCCCATACATCCCATACAGATGCGGGAAACGTTCAAATCTGGATTTCCTAATTTTGCATACTGCATATTTGGAGCCCCTTTCTTAGAGCCTGTCTAAAATCTGCTTTTTGCCAGACTCTTATCCCTTATAATGATCTTCCAAGCCCATACGCCAGCTTTGGAAATTCCGTACCCTTTGTCATGGAAACCGTACCACACCCCATTCCCAGGATCTGCCCCTGAACCTGGAGATCAAGATACCTGCACAAAGTTTCATAATGGGACTTTATGTCTTTCATCGTCCATTCTTTATTGTCCCATGCCGCCACGATCAGCGCTGTTTTCAGCTTTCTGCCCATAAGCGCCCCGTTAAAACTGTAAAAACGGTCGATCACGGTCTTTAGCTGCGCAGACATCCCGAAATAGTACAGCGGCGTTACAAATACCAGCATATCCGTTTTCATTATCTGCTCCCGCAGCCCTGCCAGATCGTCTTTCTGACAGCACGGCCCAGACATCCCGCAGGCGTCACACCCAAGGCAGGGATGGAGATTGGCGCGCGCGGCATCAAAAACCGTCACCTGATGCCCTGCTTCCTCTGCCCCCTGTATAAAATGTTCCGCCAGCAGATTCAATGATCCCTTTTTATGCGGACTGCTCTCAATGACTAAAATATCCATATTTTTTACCATTCCTTTCCCATATACTTAGAGTGTGTTTGAAAAATGCTTTATGTCAACCGTGCGTCACAATTTGTGGGAGATCTGTCCCGAATGAAGGCGGCGTAGCGGGCTACGGCAACTGAATACGGGCCAAATATACCACAAAGTGGGGCGTGCGGGTGGCGTGAATGATCTTTCAAACACGCTCTAATATGCTGTACCATTCATATTTCGCTAAATCTCCAGGTTTTCGCCTAAGCTCAGATCAGTTGATGATCTTTCCATTTTCCGCCTTTAAAGCGGATATATAATGCCACTGCCCGCACACACCAATCCAGGCTCATGGCAAACGCGATCCCGATCACGCCCATCTTAAACACAATGGCAAACAGGACTGACGCCAGAAGCCGCACGCCAATGGTCGTGATAAGCGACCAGGCCACCGTAAACTTCACATCGCCTGCCGCACGCAGCCCCTTTCCCAACGGATCCGCAAATGGAAATGCAATACAGTTAAAGACATTATGGATCAAAACCAGCCATACCGTCAGGCTCCTCGTTTCCGGCGCCACGTCAAAGAAAGGCATGATCATGGGCGTCAATGCAAAAACCACCGTATTCCATACCACTGAGAATAGGAGCGTTATTTTTAAGAGCTTGTGAAAATAATATTCCGCCTGCCCACTGTCCCCTGCGCCCATACACTGCCCGATCACCGTGATAAACACCGGCCCCATCGTTACGCAGACCAAAGCGGCAAGGGACCAGATGCTCTGTGCGATCCCGTTTGCCGCGATCTGGTAAGTCCCGAACAAAGCAACGATGCTGCTGAGCGCAACTTTGACAAACTGGAAGATCCCCTGCTCCACGCCGTTTGGGACCGCGATCCTTAAAATACGTTTCAAAAGCCCTGCGTTCCATCTGCATATCCACTGTCTCTCGTAATATACGCCATTCCCTTTTCGGAAACATAGGACCGTTACGGCCGCTGCGGAAAACATCCTCGCGATCAGGGACGGATACGCAACTCCAGCTACACCCGCACGGAGAACAAACACGCCGATCAGGTTGCCAGTCACATTGATCACATTGGAGATGACCGCAATATACATGGTCACACTGGTTTTCCCAATGCTGCGGTAGAGCGCAGCTCCCGCGTTATAGACGGCAAGCGCCGGGTAGGAATAGGCGGAGATACGGAGGTATGTCACGCACGCTTCCATAACGTCCCCTTCCACCAGCCCGAACACCAGCCCCAGGATCGGTCCCCCAAACAGCAGGAGCAGGAGGATCGACCCTGCAGAAAAAACCGTGGAAACCATCAATAGCTGGCTCGCCGCCTCCCCTGCCTCCGCCATCTTTTTGCTTCCGATATACTGGCTTACGATCACCGCGCCGCCGGAAGCAAGGGCCGTAAACAGGAAAATAAATATCGTGTTAAAAGAATTGACCAGCGATACGCCAGACACGGCGGCTTCCCCCACGAAGCTGATCACAAAAGTATCCGCCAGCCCCATAAGGATCGTAAGGAGCTGTTCCAAAAACAGCGGGATGATCAGATTTTTCAAGTCTTTATTGCTGAACAACTTCCTTTCCTCCCTCGTATAATAAGTTTATAGCCAGTCAGAACAGGCTATAGACTTATTCTTTT
>CANTEW010000031.1 GCA_947652925.1 uncultured Lachnospiraceae bacterium | reverse complement strand
ATTGAATATGTGAAGTTCCAGGTAGATGGAGAGCCTTTCCTGGATCCAAATAAGAAACCGATGGGGATCATGAATGAGGAGAGTTTCCTGGAGAGTTCTGGGGAAGACCTGAACTCTTATCAGGCGGCAGATATAGTCCTATATTTTGCCAGCGAAGATGGGGAAAGGCTTGTCAAAGAGGAGAGAAAGGTTTATTTTGACAGAAATCTGACGTTGGAGACTGTGGTCGTAGAACAATTGTTAAAAGGGCCGAGAGGATCGGGGCAGCCCACGATCTCGCCCAATGCGAAGATCGTGTCTGTGACCACGATGGATGATGTCTGTTATGTGAACTTCAGTAAAGGCTTTCTGGGCGAGCAGCTGCCCCTAAAAGAAGAGATCCCTATCTATTCGATCGTGGATTCTCTTATAGATACCTGTCATGTAGGGAAAGTACAGTTGTCCATCGATGGGGTGACGGATATCACATATGGGGAACAGATGCGGTTGGATCGGTCTTATGAAAAAAACGGAGAGCTGATCGATAAGACAAGATGATCAGCAGTCAAAGGATGTGTATATTTATTGAAACGGCCCATGTGTTGGCTGTGCCTGTTACTCATGGCGGCGATCTGGCTGGGCGACCGGACGGGGGTGATGCCTGTCCGGTCGCCGGATATACAGCTGGACGGGGACTTCGTAGGCCACAAAGGACAGGCAGTGGTCTTTGGACGGATCTATCAGTATGACTATTCAGAAAATTCTATGGGCATCTGTCTGAGAGATGTCTATCTGAGATCTCAAGTCGAGGATATTTCAAAAGAACTTTTGGGGCGTGTGCTCGTATATATGCAGAAAGATCCAGGGGATGCACTGCCTCTGGGGACCTGGGTGCGGGTGGAAGGGAAGATCGATGAAATCGGAGCGCCCAGGGATCCGGGGGAGTTTGACAGCCGCCTCTATCATCAGACAAAAAAGATCTATTACAGGATGAGCGGACAGAAGCTGACGGCGTACGGAGGACAGGTCTGGCATCTGCGGGAAGGATCACGGAAGCTGCGCAGGAGATTGGCTGATTCTCTGGAAAGAGCAGCGCCAGAGCAGGCAGGGATCCTTTCTGCCATGGTCATCGGGGACAAGAGCCTGCTGGGACAGGAAGAAAAAGATCTGTTGTCTGTGGGTTCTCTCTCCCATATCATATCCATCTCAGGCATGCATCTGAGTCTATTGGGTATCTTGTGTTTTCATCTATTCCAGCGGCTCCGGCTGGGGCTCCGGCCGGCTGCTGTCCTTGCGGCCGCTCTGATGATCTTCTATGGGATCCTGGTGGGCGAGAGCGTTGCCACTATGCGCGCGTTGGGGATGTTCGGGCTGGCTATGGCGGCGAGAGCGGCGGGCAGGAGCTACGATCTGTTCAGCGCCCTGTCTCTATCTGTCATCATCTTGTTATTGGGTGAGCCTGTCTATCTGTATTACAGCGGGTTTCTCCTCTCCTGCGGCTGTATCTGTGCAGTGGGAGGGATCCTCCCGCAGATCGGGCAGATATTCCCCCTGGACGGTCTGGACAGGAAATATCTGAGAAAAACAGGGGAGACGCTGCAGATGGGCGTGTCTATCCAGATGCTGACCCTTCCTTTGATCTTGTGGTTTTATTATGAGATCCCTCTGTATGGGGTCTTGGTCAATCTGCTGGCTGTGCCCACGCTGGGCGTGGTGCTGGTATCCGGGTGTCTGGGCGCGGTGGCCGGGCTATGGCTGGCACCAGTGGCAAGATATCTGGTGATGCCGGCATGTCTGCTGATCCGGTCTTATCTATCCATATGCGGGGCTGTGAAAAGCCTCCCAGGTGCGCTGCTGATCGTAGGAAAGCCTCAGATGTGGCAGGTGATACTCTATTATGGTCTGTTGGCGGGTGGTCTTTGGGCAGGGAGGAGACTGAAAGGAGCTGCGCACATCCGATGGAAGGGTCTGGGTGCGGCTGTGTTTTTGGGGTGCTGGGCTTTAGGGGTCGTTTTGTTGTGCAGCCGTTCCCACAGATCCCTGGAGATCACATGTCTGGATGTGGGACAGGGGGATGCTGCGGTGGTGTACACACCCCAAAAGGAATGTTTTTTGGTAGATGGGGGCAGCAGCAGTCAGAAAAAGGTGGGGCAGTATAAGATCCTGCCATTTCTAAAGAGTAAGGGAATATCCCGGGTGGATACGGTATTTGTCAGCCATACGGATGCAGATCATGTCAACGGGATCGAGGAGATCCTTACACTCATCCGGTCTGGACGGACTCCGCTGAAGATCGATCGTCTGGTATTTCCTCGATCAAGAGAGGAGGATGCGGGACAGGAGAGACTGGCAGCTCTGGCGGAGCAGGCAGGAGCGGCGGTGGAGTACATGTGTGCAGGGGAGAGAGTGACCGGGGCGGATGTACAGTGGGAAGCTATCTCTCCCCTGCAGGAGGGGCAGGGGAGCGGGGATATCAATGAAAACTCTCTGGTACTCTTGCTGGGAGCGGGGGAGTTCCAAGGATTGTTCACAGGAGATATCGGAGAGGAGCAGGAAGAGAGATTAGCAGGGCATCTGATGGATTGTGACTTTCTGAAAGTGGCCCATCATGGATCCCGGTATTCCACGGGGGACAAGTTTCTGAAGGAGGTATGCCCGGAGATAGCCGTGGCCTCTGCGAGCGCTACGAATACTTACGGACATCCCCATCCGGATACGCTGGGACGCCTGGAGAAAAACGGGTGCCGTGTCTTCTTGACAAAAGACAGCGGAGCAGTTACTTTAGAGGTAGAGGATGGGATGATCCGTGTCGATACATATCTGCACTGAGGAAACAGGATAAGATGGAGGGTTTATGAAAAGTTTACAGCAGGATATCCAGACGGGGGAGTTTAAAAACGCATATTTATTGTATGGAGAAGAGGCTTTTCTGAAACAGGAATATAAAAAAAGGCTGCTGAAGGCGTTGGATCCGGAGGGGGATACGATGAATACGGCGGTCTACCAGGGGAAAGATATAGAGATCGGCCCGCTGATCGAGCTGGCGGAGACGATGCCTTTTTTAGCCGAGCGAAGGATCATCGTGGTGGAGGACAGCGGGTTTTTTAAGAATAAATGCGACCGGCTGGCGGATTATATGAAAGAGATGCCCGACTATCTGTGTATGGTCTTCGTAGAAGACCAGGTAGACAAGCGCAGCCGTATGTATAAAGCGGTGGGAAAAGCGGGCAGGGCTGTCCAGTTTGCTGTCCAGGATGAGAAGGCTCTGATGCAGTGGGTCCTGGGGATATTTTCCAGGGCGGGCAGACGGATCACCAGGAAAGATATGGGTTCATTTATGTCCAGAGTGGGTACGGATATGGGGAATATCTATCAGGAGGCGGAGAAACTGATCTGTTACACCATGGGCAGCGACAGGATCACTGCGCAGGATATCGAGGCCGTATGTGTCACGCAGATAACCAACAAGATCTTTGAGATGGTGCGGGCTGTGGCGCAGAGAGACCAGAAAAGGGCATTGGATCTATATGAAGATCTTCTGGCGCTGCGAGAGCCGCCCATGAGGATCCTCTATCTCCTGGCCCGTCAATTCAGGCAGTTGATGCAGACGAAGGAGATGCTGGAAGAGGGCAAAGGGCAGCAGGAGATCAGTAAGACATTAGGCGTTCCAAGCTTTGCAGTCAGAAATTATGTGAGCTGTGTGAGAGACTATGAGAAAGAGAGACTTAAGAAAGCTGTAGAAGATCTTACAGAGGCTGAGGAAGATGTAAAAACAGGGCGTCTTGGAGACAGGCTGAGCGTGGAACTTTTGATCGTGCAGTACAGTTCGGCTATATGAGTGCAAAAAAGAGAAGGGCAGCCTCAGAGGGTAAGGCTGTCCTTCTCATGATATCTTACAGATCAGCTAAGAGCGTTGACCGCTTTCGTTAAGCGGGAGATCTTCCTGGATGAAGTGTTCTTGTGATAAACACCTTTCGATGTCGCCTTGTTGATCGTAGAAACGGCGTTCGACAAAGCTGTGACTGCAGCTTCTTTATCTTTCTGGTCAATGGCTGCGTATACTTTCTTGATAGAAGTCTTTACAGCAGACCTGGTCGATCTATTCCTGGCAGCCCTTGTCCTGTTCACTAAGATCCTTTTTTTTGCGGATTTGATATTAGCCAACTGTTGCACCTCCCATTTTGCGCTTTGGATATTATAGATATTGGATATTATCTTTTTCGGCGGACAGACACGGACATCCCACCGAAAACATACTTTATCATTATATATAGGAAAATCTGCTTTGTCAATAGATAAGCTCAGATCCCGCATAAGATCGTGTTATTTATAAAATGTTTGCAAATCTTTCCAGTATCTGGTAGAATACAAAACAATCGTGTTTCGGAATGCATGGTCGATAGGGAGGATGATCAGAGAGTTTGATGGATGAGAAGTTAAAAAGATCTATAGAGATAACGAAAAGATGGGGACAAGGACTGTGGCATGATAAGTACATGGCTTTGTCGCTCTTATATGTTTTTGTTCCTGTCTTCCTTTTTTTTCTTGGCTGGCTCAGACTTCCCCTGGCGATCTTCTTATGTCTGCTCTTGTTCTGGCTTTTTGCACGTATCAGCCAAAGCCTGTGTGTAAAAAAATGCCGTGTGGGACTCTGTCACAGACCCGGATATTGGGTCACTCTGTGTGTGGTCGTCTTTATATGGGTCCTGTTCAGCGGTATCGGCGGTTTTTCATATCAGAACAGTGACTATTTTGTGCGCAATCCGATCTACAGGGATCTGGTGGGTCAGCCTTGGCCGGTGTTTTATGATCTGTCTTCCCAGAGAGAGGCTGTACAGGCCGTGGTGGGGAGCGGGACAGTGGCTTTTGTATATTATTTCTGTTTCTGGCTGCCGCCGGCATTGCTGGCCAGAGTATTTGGGGGCGGGGAGCTTTTGGCAGATATTTTTTTGCTGCTGTGGGCATATCTGGGCGTGATGCTGGTCCTGTACCAGATACACCGGCATTTGAAGAGGTGTTCTTGGGTGATACCAGGGATCTTTATTTTTTTTGGAGGTTTTGACGCTATAGGTTATCGGTTCTTAAAGGGAGATTTTGGGCTGGGGACGCATCTGGAATGGTGGTGTACATATTTCCAGTATTCCTCTAATACTACGTTATTGTATTGGGTGTTCAATCAGGCGATCCCAGTCTGGCTGATCGTGTCTATCTTTCTGGATATGCGCGGCGACAGGTCCTGTGCGGGCTTCAGCGCCCTGATGTTCGCCTATTCGCCCTTTGCCACGCTTGGGATGATACCCCTGGCCGCTCATTCTGTTTTCAGGGATATACGGGGTAGGAAAAAGGTGGTCACCTGGGAAAATGTACTCCTCCCTCTGCTCATGCTGCTGGTCTTTGGGAGTTTTTATCTGTCCAATGCAGACAGCCTGCCGGTGAATGGATGGATCTTTGAGTATCATCAGGTCGGAGAACTGGTGGTGCCTTACCTGGTGTTTTTTGTATCAGAGGTGGGGATCTATCTGCTGTTGTTGAGGAGATGCCTAAAAAAATATGCGTATCTGGGGCTGGCGCTCATTGAGTTGGCGCTCATACCAGCGTATAAGATGACCGGGGCAAATGATTTTGTCATGCGGGCATCCATACCCGCATTATCGATCCTGTCAGTCAGCCTGATCCGTTATGTTCTGGAGTGCCGGAAAAAGTGGACAAGGTGGGCGGTGACGCTTGTCCTTGTGACAGGGGCGGTCACTCCGTTTTCAGAGATCTACCGCAGCGTCACTACCACGGCGCTGCAGGGGGCCAGACCGGTGGAGACAGTCTATAGTTTTCAGAAATTTGCCACAGATAATGAAAATATCCTGCAGATCTGCCGCGATCAGTTTTTTGCGTATGATCTTGAAGAGAGTTTTTTCTTTTATTATCTGGGAAAAAGAAAGTAGGGCTTTCTTTTTTTGTTATTGTGTGATAATATGGTTATATTCCGTAGATCATCCATCTGCCGTTCAGGTCGGTATTGGGCGGATGTCAACGATACATTCACTGTCACTTCGGACAGATCACCCATGTAGTCATTTGGTATATCATCATGAAATATTGTCAAGCAGTTGAGTGCCGGGCGAGTCTGCGCAGGCAGGCACTCGTCTGTGTGCGCAGACATGTCGGTCAAGTTTTAAGAGAAAGAGAAGGATCATGAGAGAAAAATATGAATCCCTGTCGGTAGCGGCTTTGCGGGATCTGGCAAAAAAAAGAGGACTTAAAGGTATTTCTTCCCTGAAAAAAAGCCAGTTGGTAGAAGCGATGTTGGAAGAAGATGAGAAAGATAAAGGAAAAGAAGATATAAGGACAGAGGAAAAGACTGTGGGTAAAGATATGGGCAGGGCGGAAGAGAAGATCCCCGTGGATACTGCCCAATTAGACAGCGGGCAGAAAGCGGACGGTATCCTGGAAGTGATGCCGGATGGATATGGGTTCATCCGTTGTGCCAATTATCTGCCGGGTGAGAACGATGTCTACGTGTCTCCTTCCCAGATACGCAGATTCGGTCTGAAGACAGGGGATATCCTGCAGGGGAACATACGCATCAAGACACAATCCGAAAAATTCAGCGCGCTTTTATATGTGACATCTATCAACGGGATCGCGCCCAACGATATGCGGCGTTATAATTTCGAAGATATGACTCCGATCTTCCCCAATGAGCGCTTGGTGATGGAAAGGCCGGGAGGGAGTATGGCCATGCGGATCCTGGATCTGGTCAACCCGATCGGAAAAGGCCAGAGGGGGATGATCGTATCCCCGCCGAAGGCAGGGAAGACCACTCTATTGAAAGATGTGGCCAAGTCCCTGTTGAAAAACAGTCCGCATATGCATCTGATCATCTTGCTGATCGATGAACGTCCGGAAGAGGTCACAGATATCCGGGAGGCTATCGTGGGCAAAAATGTGGAGGTCATCTATTCCACATTTGATGAGCTTCCAGAACACCATAAGAGGGTGTCCGAGATGGTCATTGAGAGGGCGAAACGGCTTGTGGAACATAAAAAAGACGTGACCATCCTTTTAGACAGTATCACCCGTCTGGCCAGGGCTTATAACCTGACGATCCCTCCCAGCGGCAGGACGCTGTCCGGCGGTCTCGATCCGGCAGCTCTGCATATGCCCAAGCGGTTCTTCGGGGCTGCCAGGAATATGCGGGAAGGCGGGAGCCTTACGATCCTCGCCACAGCGCTGGTGGATACAGGCAGCAAGATGGATGATGTGATCTATGAAGAATTTAAAGGGACTGGGAATATGGAGATGGTCCTGAACCGGAAGCTGCAGGAGCGGCGCGTGTTCCCGGCGATCGATATCGCCAAATCCGGGACGAGGAGGGAAGACCTGCTCCTGTGCCCGGAAGAGCAGGAGGCCGTCTACAATATGCGTAAAGCCTTGAATGGCCTGAAAGCTGAGGAGGCTGTGGAGCAGATCTTGAATATGTTTGCCAAGACAAAGACAAACAATGAGTTTGTGCAGATCGTCAAGAAACAGAAATTTATCTAAATATCTTGCATTTCTATATAAAACATGCTATAATCCATGAAGCATTTATATGAGATAAATATAAGAAAAAATCTATGAAACGGACAGAGGTGAAGATCATGAAAGAAGGCATCCATCCAGAATACTATCAGGCGACCGTGACCTGTAACTGCGGGAATACATTTACCACAGGTTCAACGAAGGAAGACATCCATGTGGAGATCTGTTCTAAATGCCACCCGTTCTACACCGGACAGCAGAAAGCTGCGCAGGCACGTGGGCGTATCGACAAATTTAATAAGAAATATGGTATTCAGTAAAAGGTGTATATAGTGGAATGACAGGGTGAGGTGTATGATCTCGCCCTATTTTTCGTTTGGAGGTAGGGATGAAATCATCAAATATCGGCGGACAGGCTGTGATGGAAGGGATCATGATGCGCCACGGGGATGTATATTCCGTTGGTGTGCGCAAGCCGGATGGGGAGATCGAAGTCAAAGTCGAGGATCACAAAAGTGTCTTTGGAAAACATAGATGGATGAAATGGCCGCTCCTGCGCGGTGTGGTCAGTTTCGTGGATTCTCTGGTGGTGGGGACCAAGTGCCTGATGTATTCGGCCTCTTTTTTCGAGGAAGAGGAAGGAGAGCAGACGCAGGGACTCTCCGGGGAAGAGGAGCAGGCGCGGGAGACGGGACAGCAGCGCATGGAGAGTCTGTTCATGTATGCCACGGTGGTCATCTCACTGGTGTTGTCGGTGGGGCTGTTCATGGTGCTGCCCTATTGGACGGCGCAGGCGGTGCGGACTTTTACCCAGTCAGATATGGCTTTTGCCGCGGCGGAGGCTGTGGTCCGGATCTTGATCTTCTTAGTCTATCTGGTGCTGATCTCCCGTATGAAAGATATCCAGCGGGTGTTCATGTACCATGGGGCAGAACATAAATGCATCAATTGCGTGGAAAACGGCTGGGAGCTCAATGTGGAGAATGTGATGGAGAGTTCGCGGCAGCACAAAAGGTGCGGGACCAGTTTTCTGCTGTTCGTGATGGTGGTGAGTGTGATCATCCACTTTGGCATCACCTTGCTCCCCATAGAGACGAAATGGATGCAGGTGCTGCTGCGGATCGTGCTGCTGCCTTTGATCGCTGGGATCTCTTATGAATTTATCCGTTGGGCGGGGAGCAGCGACCAGGGGATCATCTGTCTGTTGAGCAAGCCGGGGCTGGCTCTGCAGAAGCTGACCACCCGTGAGCCTGAGCCGGACATGGCAGAGGTTGCGATCCGTGCTGTGGAAGCGGTGTTTGACTGGCGCGCGTACCTGGCAGGCGAGGAGGATACGTCTGTCAAGAGGGGAGAGATGGAGCTGGGAGAAGGGAGCGGAGGGGAAGTTTCTGTATGATGGAGGAGCAGCCGCTCACTCTGGGGCGGATATGGGAGCGGGGGAAAGCCTTGCTGGAAGAGAAAAATGTGCCTGATGCGGGCCTGGATGCCTGGTATCTGATGGAACAGGTCTGGCAGGTGGAGCGTTCTTTCTTTTATGCCCACAGGGATGATCCTGTGGATAGGGATGAGGAGAGAGGAAGACTGGAACAGTACGGGCTTTTCTTACAGAGACGAGGCCGCCGGGAGCCCCTCCAGCATATACTGGGGTACGCATGGTTCATGGGATTGCGGTTCGCTGTTGACCGCCGTGTGCTGATACCGAGACAGGATACGGAGGTCCTGGTGGAAGAGGCGGCAAAGAGGATACAGGCGGGTTTTCGCGTACTGGATATGTGTACGGGGAGCGGTTGTATCCTTTTGAGCCTGCTCTATCACCATCCTGAGGCAGAAGGTATCGGCGTGGATATCTCGGGAGAGGCTCTTGAGGTAGCCAGTGAGAACAGCCGGCTTTTGGATATCCCGGCGGGATTTATATGCAGCGACCTGTTTGAGCGGGTGGAGGGCAGATCCCAGATGATCATATCCAACCCGCCTTACATCCCCAGCGGTGAGATCCCTTCTCTGATGGAGGAAGTACGTGTGTATGATCCCCATCTGGCTCTGGATGGCGGTGAGGATGGGCTGGACTTTTACCGGAGGCTGATCCGGGACGGGCGGGCGTATCTGACGCCGGGCGGGGTGATGCTCTTAGAGATCGGCGCTCCCCAGGGAAGATGGGTGCGGGCGTATATGGAAGAGCTGGGTTATGAGCGTGTACAGGTCATCAAAGATCTGGCCGGCCTTGACCGGGTTGTCTTGGGATATAGGAGTGTTTAGGAGGAGAGAATGTTTGACAAATTAGAAAATCTGCTGATCCGTTTTGAGGAGGTCTTAGGGGAACTGGGTGAGCCAGACGTGGCGGGCGACCAGGAACGCTTTCAGAAGCTGATGAAAGAGCAGAGCGACCTGCAGCCCATCGTGGATACCTATCAGAAATATAAAGAATGCAGGCAGACGGAAGCGGACAGTCTATCCATGCTGGAAGAAGAATCCGACGAAGAGATGCGGGAGATGTTAAAAGAAGAGCTGTCAGAGTCCAAAAAGAACATGGCGGAGCTGGAAAAACAGCTGAAGATCCTGCTCCTGCCCAAAGACCCCAACGACAGCAAGAACGTGATCGTGGAGATCCGCGCCGGGGCGGGGGGCGACGAGGCTGCCCTCTTCGCCGCAGATATCTATCGGATGTATGTGAAATACGCAGAGAGCAAACGCTGGAAGACAGAGATGCTCAGTGTGAATGAGAGTGGGATCGGGGGATTCAAAGAAGTCATCTTCATGATCAATGGGAATGGGGCGTATTCCCGGCTCAAATACGAGAGCGGCGTACACCGGGTGCAGAGGGTGCCGGAGACGGAATCCGGGGGCCGTATCCACACATCCACGATCACGGTGGCGATCATGGCGGAGGCTGAGGAGATCGATTTCCAGCTGGATATGAACGATTGTAAATTCGATGTGTTCCGTGCGTCGGGTAACGGCGGCCAGTGTGTCAATACCACAGATTCGGCTGTACGGCTCACCCACATCCCCACAGGGATCGTGATCTCCTGCCAGGATGAGAAGTCCCAGCTGAAAAATAAAGAGAAGGCATTAAAAGTCCTGCGCTCCAGGCTCTACGAGATGGAACTGGAAAAACAGCATGACGCGGAGGCGGAGGCCAGGAGGAGCCAGGTGGGGACCGGAGACCGATCAGAGAAGATCCGCACGTATAATTTCCCGCAGGGACGGGTGACGGACCACAGGATCAAGCTGACCCTGCATCGTCTGGAAGCTATCCTGGGCGGGGACCTGGAAGAGGTGATCGACAGCCTCACTGCGGCTGACCAGGCCATGCGTCTGAGCCGTTTGAACGAGGAGTAAAGACATATGATGGATACAATGGGAACAGAGAGAAAGGATCAGTACAGATGAAACAGACATCGTTGGTTATCATGGCAGCCGGCATTGGGAGTCGGTTTGGTAAAGGGATCAAGCAGCTGGAGCCGGTAGGCCCCAACGGAGAGATCATCATGGATTATTCCATTTATGATGCCCTGCAGGCGGGATTCAACAAGATCGTTTTTATCATACGGAAGGATCTGGAGGCAGATTTCAAAGCGATGATCGGGAACCGGATCGAGGAGCGGGCGGAGGTGGCGTATGCATTCCAGGAACTGGACAGCCTCCCGGATGGCCTTACCTGCCCGCCGGACAGGACGAAACCCTGGGGGACGGGGCAGGCGGTCCTGGCGGCCAGAGATCTTCTGGATGAGCCATTCGTGGTGATCAACGCGGATGATCATTATGGAAAAGAGGCATTTGTGAAAGTACATGAATACCTTGTAAGTGAGAGGGCGCCTTCCGGCTGTCTGGACATATGCATGGCCGGGTTTGTCCTTGGGAATACTCTGAGCGAATACGGCACTGTGACCCGTGGGATCTGTTCCGTGGACGGTGCGGGCAACCTCCTGGGGGTGGACGAGACAAGGAATATAAAGAAAACGCCCAAGGGCGCCAGTGCGCTCCTGCCCGATGGATCAGAGAGGGAGCTTGACCCGAAAGCTCTTGTGTCCATGAATATGTGGGGGCTGACGCCGGCATTTATGGATGTGCTGGAAAAAGGGTTCCGGAGATTTTTGGCTCAGTGCGGCCCGGACGATCTGAAAAAGGAATATCTGCTGCCGGATATCGTGGACGGCCTGGTCAGGAGCGGGCAGGCCCGGGTGTCTGTCTTAAAGACAGAAGATACCTGGTTTGGGGTCACATATCAGGAAGATAAGTATATTGTCCGGGAAGCTTTCCGGGGATTGATCCGCAAAGGGGCGTACCCGGAGAGATTGTAGAAGATCAGTAGAAAAGGAGCGGTACGATGGGAAAATATTTTGGTACGGACGGTTTCCGCGGGGAGGCCAATGTGGTCCTGACTGCAGAACATGCATTCCGTGTGGGACGTTTCCTGGGGTGGTATTACGGTAAGGATAAGAAGGCGCAGATCGCCATAGGCAAAGACACCAGGAGGAGCAGCTATATGTTCGAGTACGCTTTGGCGGCGGGGCTCACAGCATCAGGCGCGGATGCTTTTCTGCTCCATGTGACGACCACGCCCAGTGTCTCTTACGTGGTGCGGACAGAAGACTTTGATTGTGGGATCATGATCTCTGCCAGCCATAATCCGTTCTATGACAATGGGATCAAGATCATCAACGGCATGGGGCAGAAGATCGAGGCGGCTGTGGAGGAACAGATCGAGAGATATATTGACGGGGAACATCCTGAGATCCCTCTGGCCACGGGAGAGCGTATCGGACGGACGGTAGATTTTACGGCGGGCAGGAACCGATATATCGGCTATCTGATGTCCATACCGGCCCATTCTTTTAAAAATATGAAGGTAGGTCTGGACTGTTCCAACGGGAGCGCCTCTTCCATCGCGAAGAGTGTGTTTGATGCTCTGCGGGCGAAGACCTATGTGATCAACAATGAGCCCAACGGGACCAATATCAATACAGACTGCGGATCCACCCACATCGAAGTCCTCCAGAGATCTGTCAAAGATAACCAGCTGGATGTGGGATTTGCCTACGACGGGGATGCAGACCGGTGTATCGCGGTGGATCACCAGGGAAACGTGGTGGACGGAGATAAGATCCTGTATATCTGCGGAAAATACTTGAAAGAGCAGGGGAAACTGGCAAACGATACCATCGTGACAACAGTCATGTCCAATCTGGGTCTGTACAAAGCCCTGGACAGGGAAGGGATAGCCTATGAGAAGACTGCGGTGGGGGATAAGTATGTGTGTGAGAATATGATGGCCAACGGCCACAGCCTGGGCGGGGAACAGTCGGGCCATATCATCTTCAGCCGTCACGCTTCCACCGGGGACGGCATACTCACATCGCTGATGCTGATGGAAGCTCTGATGGAGAAGAAAGCCGCGCTCAAGGACCTGGCGGATGAGGTGAAGATCTATCCCCAGATCTTACAGAATGTGCGGGTCTCCGATAAAAAGGCCGCCCGGGAAGATCCGAAAGTGCAGGAAGCCATCGCGCAGGTGGAAAAAGCTCTGGGTAAAGAGGGGCGGATCCTGGTCAGGGAGAGCGGCACCGAACCTCTGATCCGTGTGATGGTGGAAGCGTCCAGTCAGGACGAGTGCAGGAAATATGTGGAGGACGTGGTACAGGTTTTAAGGAAAGAGGGATTGGCGGTAGAGTAAGTCCATGAAAAGAAAGAAGATCTTACTGGCAGCGCTGGCTCTGGGGTCTCTAGTGACCCTGACGGCCTGTGGTGCAAAGAAACAGAGTGCCTATGAACAGGCGTGTGAGAGCCTGGGACAGGGAAAGTATGAAGAGGCGTTGAAAGGCTTCCAGGAATCGGTGATCCGTGAGGTGAAAGTCCCCTACTGTCAGCGGGGGATCGGGATCGCCTGGCTGAAGCTTGGGGACTATGGACAGGCGATCAGCTCTTTCGAGGAAGCGCTGGAAGGGGAGGACAGTAAGAGATTCCAGAAGGATGTACTGTCTTATAAGGCTGTCGCTGAGTATGAGAGCGGACGGATGAAAGAGTCCCTGGCCAGTTGTGAGAAGATCAAAGAGTACGGGGCAGATGCGTCCTGTTACTATATGATCGGGAAGATCGGGCTGCAGCTGGATCAGTATGATGCTGCCAAGAGTAATTTTGACATGGCGGTTGAAAAAGATACGAGTTATGCCATGTTCCTGGATATCTACCAGGCGTACGGGGAGAAAGATATGGATGCGGACGGAAAAGCCTATCTGTCCAGGGCTTTGGCATTGAGTCCCGGCAGCGGCGGGGATCATTACCAGAGAGGGCGCATCTATTATTTTATGGGAGATATCCCAAATGCCCAGACAGAACTTTTGAAAGCGGCGGAGAAAGGGGAAGGGGATGCCCGGCTGTACCTGGGGAAGATATACCTGGAACAGCAAGATCCCGCCAGCGCCCGGGCCATGTACCAGGAGTATGCCCAGGAAGGCGGCAATGGGGCAAGAGCATATAATGGCCTTGCGCTCTGCGACATGGCAGAAGGGAACTACGACGGAGCTCTGGCGAATATAGAGAGCGGCCTGGGGGCTGCCGGACAGGAGGATGTACAGGAACTCTTGTATAATGAAGTAGTGGCCTATGAATACAAACGGGATCTGGCCACGGCCAAGAGCAAGATCACAGAGTATCTGATGCGTTTCCCTGATGATGAAGATGCTCAGAGGGAGTCTGCTTTTCTGCAGAGCCGTTGATCAAATGGATCCACATGATATTGTTTTGCACATGTGGAGAGCATACAAGATATTGTACCATAAGCTTGACGGAGCCGTATGATCTTGTTACAATATCTTGTATGCTAAAACAAGAGGATGGGAGGCATTATATGTTTCAAGTGATCAAACGGGACGGACAGGTCGTAGGATTCCAATTGGATAAGATCAACGAGGCGATCCGCAAGGCTTTTGAGGCGAAGCAGAAGCAGTATGGGGATGATATACTGGGACTCTTGGGACTCCGTGTGACAGCTGATTTCCAGGACAAGATAAAAGACGGGCAGATCACAGTGGAAGATATCCAGGACAGCGTGGAGAATGTGCTGATCCAGACTGGCTATGCGGATGTGGCAAAGGCGTACATCCTGTACAGGAAACAGCGGGAGAAGATCCGCAATATGAAGTCTACGATCTTAGACTACAAGGAGATCGTGGACAGTTACGTGAGAGTGGAAGACTGGAGAGTGAAGGAAAACTCTACGGTCACGTATTCCGTGGGTGGGCTGATCTTAAATAATTCCGGAGCTGTGACGGCCAATTACTGGCTGTCAGAGGTGTATGACCCGGAAATCTCCCAGGCACACCGGGATGCGGACATCCATATCCACGATCTGTCCATGCTCACCGGGTACTGTGCAGGCTGGTCTTTGAAACAGCTGATCCAGGAAGGATTGGGAGGGATCAGCGGCAAGACCACGTCTTCCCCGGCAAAGCATCTGAGTGTATTGTGCAACCAGATGGTGAATTTTCTGGGGATCATGCAGAATGAGTGGGCGGGCGCACAGGCATTTTCATCTTTTGACACCTATCTGGCTCCTTTTGTGAGGACGGATGATCTTTCCTATCCGGAGGTGAAAAAGTGTATCGAATCTTTTATCTACGGGGTCAATACGCCCAGCCGGTGGGGGACGCAGGCGCCTTTTTCCAATATCACACTGGACTGGACGGTGCCGGATGATCTGGCGGAACTCCCGGCTATCGTGGGCGGAAAAGAGATGGATTTCTGCTATAAAGACTGCAAAAAAGAGATGGACATGATCAATAAGGCTTTCATAGAGACGATGGTGGAAGGGGATGCACAAGGACGGGGCTTCCAGTATCCGATCCCCACCTATTCGATCACCAGGGATTTTGACTGGTCCGATACGGAGAATAACCGTCTGCTCTTTGAGATGACGTCCAAATACGGGACGCCTTATTTTTCTAACTATATCAACAGTGATATGCAGCCCAGCGATATCCGCAGCATGTGCTGCAGGCTGCGTCTGGATCTTCGTGAACTGCGCAAGAAGACGGGGGGATTTTTCGGTTCTGGGGAGAGTACAGGCTCTATCGGCGTTGTGACGGTCAATATGCCCCGGATCGCCTATCTGTCTAAAACACCAGAGGAGTTCTACAGGCGTTTGGACAGGATCATGGATCTGTCCGCCCGGTCTTTGCATATCAAGAGGGAAGTGGTCACGAAACTTTTAGATGAAGGGCTCTATCCATATACGAAGCGGTATCTGGGGGATTTTGACCATCATTTTTCAACCATCGGGCTGGTGGGTATGAATGAGGCGGGCTTAAATGCCTGCTGGCTGGGGGGCAGCATGACGGATATCCGGACCCAGAGATTTACAAAGGATGTGTTAAACCATATGCGGGAAAAACTCTCGGACTACCAGGAGCAGTATGGCGAACTGTTCAATCTGGAAGCTACACCTGCAGAGTCCGCGGCTTACCGTCTGGCAAAACATGACCGGGAGCAGTGGCCAGATATCAGGACGGCAGGAGAGCAGGGCGATACGCCTTATTATACGAATAGTTCCCATCTCCCTGTGGGCTATACGGAAGATATCTTCGAAGCGTTGGATATCCAGGATGAGCTGCAGACACTGTATACTTCCGGGACTGTGTTCCACGGGTTCATCGGCGAGAAACTCCCGGATTGGAGAGCGGCGGCTTCCCTGGTGCGGAAGATCGCGGAGAATTATCAGCTCCCCTATTATACGATCTCGCCTACATATTCTGTGTGTGCGGAGCATGGATACATCACGGGGGAACATTTTACCTGTCCTACCTGCGGGGCTCCGGCGGAAGTGTACAGCCGCATCACAGGTTATTACCGTCCGGTACAGAACTGGAACGACGGGAAGAGCCAGGAATATAAGAACAGAAAACTCTATGATATAAAATATCTGCGGGAAGAGAAAGCCAGCAGCCATATGGTCACGATCACCCAGGACGACGTGGAGATCCAGCCTGTCACGGGGATCAGATATCTGTTCACCACCAGCACCTGTCCCAATTGTAAAGTCGCAAAAGCCATGCTGGCGGATGGGAAAGTGGAGGTGGAAGTGATCGATGCGGAGGAACATCCGGAGATGGCGCGCAGGTTCGGCATCAGACAGGCGCCTACCCTGGTGGTGGAAAACGGAGAGACGATGTATATGTATGATAACACGTCCGCTATACAGAGATACATACGGGAGCAGAGATGATACGGACGTTTAGTAGTGAGGGAGAGGAGCGATGGGCATCAAACTTTTTTTGCTCGCCATCTTTTTCGGTGTGATGGTGGGAGTTGGCCTCTATTCGAGGAAACACGCGGGGAGCGTGGATGATTTTGTGCTGGGCGGGCGTTCGGTGGGCCCCTGGCTGACGGCGTTTGCCTATGGGACTTCTTATTTCTCAGCGGTGGTCTTTGTGGGGTATGCGGGGCAGTTCGGCTGGAAGTATGGGCTGGCGTCCACGTGGATCGGGATCGGGAACGCGCTGATCGGGAGTCTCCTGGCCTGGGTGATCTTAGGTCGGAGGACCCGGATCATGGCTGATCATCTGAGAGCGGCGACCATGCCGGATCTCTTCGGGAAGCGTTTTGACAGTAATGCGCTGCGCATCGCAGCGTCGGCGATCGCCTTCGTGTTCTTGATCCCCTATACGGCGTCTCTGTACAATGGATTGTCCCGTCTGTTCGGTATGTCTTTTGACATCCCCTATACGGTCTGTGTGATCATCATGGCGGTCCTGACCGGGATTTATGTGATCCTGGGCGGATATATGGCCACGGCGATCAATGACTTTATCCAGGGGATCATCATGCTGGGCGGTATCGTGGCTGTGATCGGGGCGGTGCTGAACGGGCAGGGAGGTTTTATGGAGGCAGTGGCGAGACTGGCCCAGCTGGAGAGCGATGTGCCGGTCACGGCGGGCCAGCCGGGGGCTTTTACCTCGTTTTTCGGCCCGGATCCCCTGAATCTGCTGGGTGTGGTGATCCTGACTTCACTGGGCACCTGGGGACTGCCCCAGATGGTACACAAATTTTATACGATCAAGGATGAGAAGGCGATCACAGCGGGGACGGTCATCTCCACATTTTTTGCACTGGTCATCTCGGGGGGCTGTTATTTCCTGGGCGGCTTTGGACGGCTGTTTGAGGATGCTGCGATCTACGGGCCGGAGGGTACGGTCGTTTATGATTCGATCATCCCTTTGATGTTGTCCAGGCTGCCGGACATCCTGATCGGTATCGTGATCATCCTCGTACTTTCCGCGTCCATGTCCACACTGTCTTCACTGGTACTCACGTCCAGCTCTACGCTGACGCTGGATCTCATCAAGGGGAATCTTGTGAGAGATATGAGCGATAAGCTCCAGCTGTTGGTGATGCGGGTGCTGATCGTGTTTTTTATCGCGGTCTCGGTGGTCCTGGCGTTAGACCCGCCGACTTTTATCGCCCAGCTGATGGGCATCTCCTGGGGTGCTCTGGCCGGGGCATTCCTGGCACCTTTCCTCTATGGATCGTACTGGAAGAGAGTCACCCGTCCGGCTGTGTGGGCCAGTTTTATCTGCGGCGTGGGTATCACAGTGCTGAATATGTCCATACATTTTATCCAGTCTCCGATCAATGCGGGGGCGGTGGCTATGATCGCCGGGCTGGTGGTCGTGCCTGTGGTGAGCCTGCTGACGCCGGCGCCTGATAAAGAGAAAGTAGAGGAGATCTTCGCCTGCTATGATGAGGCAGTGTCTGTGCGTAAGAAGACATCTCTGCCGGATGAGGCTTAAGTCTGTTCAAGATCCTCTTGCTCTTGAGTAAGGGGGTCTCCTTTTTTAATGGATGTCAAAGACTTTTGACAGGCATAAAACATGGGGATGTCAAAGGTTTTTGATAGACAAGGTCTGTGGATCCGGTCAAAATAGACGGGAAAGGAGATATGACATAAGATGGAACTGGGAAAACAGATCAAGAAATATCGGAGCGGGTTAGGGATCTCTCAGGATGCGCTGGCGGAAAAGATATATGTTTCCAGACAGACTATATCCAATTGGGAGAATGGAAAAAGTTATCCGGATATCAACAGCCTGCTCCATCTGAGTGAGGTCTTTCATGTCTCCATTGACATTTTGATAAAAGGAGACATAGACGAGATGAAAGAAGAGATCAAACAGGAAGACAGGCAGCGTTTTAAGAAAATGAGCAACATCTTTATGGTCTTGTTTGTGGCGGCGATCTTGACGCCGGTCCCGTTGCTGCATTATCTGGGGTATGTGGGTATCGGCATATGGGCGGTCCTGACCCTCGTTGCATTTTGGGCGGCGCATGAGGTGGAGAAAGAGAAAAAGGCGCTCGATATACAGAGTTATAAAGAGATCGTGGCGTTTACCGAGGGAAAGAGGATGGATGAGATCGCGAAAGCGAAAGAGGAAGGAAAACGCCCGTATCAAAAGGTTTTGCTGGCAGCGGCGACAGCGCTGATCACACTGGTCGTCGCGGTGCTGATGGGTATCCTCTTTGATATGATCTGATAGAGCTGTGGGCCGGCGGTATGATACATAGACAGATCTGCAAGATCCCCCTGTGTGTTCCAGGGGGATCCTTTTAGATATCTAACAATGCGGCGGCGTTTTTCCAGAGGATCTGTTCCTGTTCTCCTGTTGTGAGAGGCAGGGAGCGAAAGATGGCCAGGGCTTTTTTCTGGTCTGCCCAGGGGGTGTCGGAACCGAAGAGTATACGGTGCGGACCGTGTTTTTTGATCATGCGCGTGAGCTGTTCTTTTTCCATATGGCAGATGGAATAGGCTGTGTCAAAATAGATATCCTGTCCCACCAGAATCTCCTCAGACTCGTCATAAAACGCATTGCTGCCCATGTGGGCCAAGATCAGATCTTTGGGAGCCACTTCTTCTATCACACGGCGTACGCGGGAGGCAGTACAATGTGAGCGCTGGGGGGAGACGGGGTCGTACCCGGCGTGGGTGATCGTAAATAATCCTAATTCGGAAGCTTTGTCTAAGATGCGCATGTAGCGGACATCGTCGAAATATACTTCCTGGTAGTCTGGGTGCAGCTTGATGCCCTTAAATCCCATATCATGGATCTGTGTCAGTCTTTCCCTGTAGTCGGGCATGTCCGGATGGATCCCTGCGATGGAGAGGAGCCGCGGCCCGTCTTTTGGATATACCCGCTCGTTGAGGGCGTGGGCGAAACGGATGATAGAGTCAAATTGCTTTACATTGGTGATCACGGGCAGGATCACGCTGATGCGGATGCCGGCGTCTGCCATGGAAGCGAGCAGCCCTTCAGATGTGCCGTCCATACTGGGGGGCAGGTTGATGGTCGCGGCTAGTTTTGGGATGGCTTTTTTTGCTACCTCATCCGGAAAGATATGTGTATGTATATCGATGATCATTGATCAGACCTCCTTTTTAGATCATCATATACGCTGTACTTTTTTCTGTCAAGGGCGATCTGGGGGAGGGCCTTTGATGTTTTAAAAAAAGATGGAAGATATATGTTGTGGTCTTTGGAAAGATCATGATATAATAAGAGACTAATATAGTAACGGTTTAGTATGACACGCTCTAGAAAATGGATCCTATGGGAGAGTGGTGGATGTTAAATGTTGGCGCAAAAAAAATGATCCCCAGGGCACGGGACAGGGAAGCTTACTATGATTACAGTCTGGTCGCTGTGATCATATTGCTGATCGTATTTGGCCTGATCATGCTCTATAGCACCAGTTCTTATGTGGCTCAGCTGCACCAGGGTGACGATATGTTTTACTTTGGGAAGCAGGCGATGATCAGTGCTGTCAGCGTGGGGCTGGCCTTATGCATCTCGCAGTTTGATTATCATCTGTTGGGGAAGATCCCTACTTTGATCTATACAGCGGCCATGGTCCTCATGGTCATGGTGAGGGTCACGCCTTTTGGTGTGGAGGTCAATGGCGCGAAGAGATGGCTGAGGCTGGGAGGTATACAGTTCCAGCCAGCGGAGATCGCTAAGATCGCTGCGATCGTGGTGATCTCATTTATGGTGGTAAAAATGGGGAAGCGGGCGGTAAGCCCGAAAGGTATGGGCATACTGGCCGGGACCGGGGGTCTGCTGGGGTTGGTGACGCTCGTCTTTACAGATAACCTGAGTACGGCGATCATCATCTGGGGCATCACAGGTGTCCTGATCTTTATCGCACATCCGAAGACCAGGCCTTTTGTGCTGGGCTTTATCTGTCTGGTGGCAGTATCTGTGGCCGGGGTGATGATCTTGGCGGCAAATATAGATACGAGCAGTAATTTCCGTGTGCGCAGGCTGCTCACATGGCTCCGGCCGGAGGAGTATTCTGCATCCGGGGGGTACCAGGTCATGCAGTCCCTGTATGCGATCGGTTCCGGAGGCTTTTTTGGGAAGGGTCTGGGCAACAGTGCGCAGAAGCTGGGCTGGATCCCGGAAGCACAGAATGATATGATCTTTTCTGTTATCTGTGAAGAATTAGGGATCTTCGGGGCTTCGGTCATCCTGCTCTTATTTGCCTATCTGCTCTACAGGCTGGTGTTCATCGCCCAGAATGCGCCGGATATGTTCGGTTCCCTGCTGGTGAGCGGGATCTTTGTCCACATCGCCCTCCAGGTCGTCTTAAATATCTGTGTGGTGACGAATGTCATACCTACGACGGGGATCACACTGCCTTTTTTCAGCTACGGAGGGACATCCATATTATTTTTGATGAGTGAGATGGGGATCGCGCTGAGCGTGGCCAGGCGCATCAGGTTCCAGGAAGAAGTATGATAAAAAAGGCGGCAGGGCGTCTTTCAGTGGATGGGGAAATGGGTATGTATGAACGTTTTTTGGATCAGATCACAGAGTTTATCTTTGTGGAGACGCCGGTGGAGCGGGCAGATATGATCTTCGTGCCGGGGAATGGCTATCCACAGATGGCTGAACAGGCAGCGGGGCTCTGGAAACAGGGGATGGCGCCTTATGTACTCCCCAGCGGCAGATACAGTATCTGTGCAGAGGGATTTTCAGGTGTATTGGATAAGGGCGGGAAATATACGGGCAGTTATGATACAGAGTGGATGTTTTTGCGGGAGGTGCTGCTGGAGAACGGTGTGGATGAGCGCTGTATATTGAAAGAGGACCGGGCATCCTATACTTACGAAAATGCTATATACTCAAGGCAGTGTACAGATGAGATGGGATTGGTGATCGAGAAAGGTATCCTATGCTGTAAGAGTTATCATGCGCGCCGGTGTCTGCTCTATTATCAGCTGTTGTTCCCGGATACGCAGTTTTATGTATCGCCCAGCGATACGGAAGGTATCAGCCGCTGCGACTGGTACAGATCAAAGAAAGGTATCGAGGCTGTGCTGGGCGAGGTGGAGCGCTGCGGGGGACAATTTTATGATATCATAAAAGACTTAGAGGTTTAATCCCCTAAGTCTTTTTCAGTATTTATGTCTTTATAAAAATCTTCTGGAATGTAGGCTCTGACTTTTTCTACCCGGTTCTTGTCAATATGTTCGACCAGAAAGCGGATGCCGTTTTCCAAGTCAATGGTCTGTCCTTCCGTTGGCAGGCTGTCCAGTTGTTCGATGATATATCCGCCGATAGAATCATAGTCTTCAGAATCCAGTCCCAGATGCAGTTTTTCATTTATGTCGTCGATCCGGGCAGAACCCAGGAAAAGATATTCTGTCTGCGGCACGATCTCTGTGATGTCCTCTTCTTCTTCCGTGTCGTATTCATCCCGGATCTCCCCGACGATCTCTTCCAGGAGGTCTTCCAGAGATACCAGCCCGACAGTAGCCCCGTATTCGTCCAATACGATGGCAAGATTATAGGAAGCTTCCCGCATCTCCAAGAGAAGGGAGACAGTACTCTTATGTTCGTAAGTAAAGTAAGCGTCCCTTAAATGTTCGCGGAGTGTGAAAGGCTGTTCGGGATCCAGGAGCAGAAGATCTTTCATATTGATGATGCCGATCACGTTGTCAGTGGTCTCTTCATAGACCGGAAAACGGGTGTGCATGTCTTTGCGGAAGATCTCGATCAGCTCATCATAAGTGCTGTCTACATCCACAAAAGTCATGTCGATACGAGGGACCATCACATCTTTGGCGGAGGAATCGCCGAAGTCGAAAACGTTGTAGATCATCTGCTTCTCTTCGTTTTCAATGACCCCGTCCTGTTCGCTCACGTTTACGATGGTGCGCAGCTCATGTTCTGTCATGGTGTTGGGCTTGGCATTGGGGTCTATCCGCAAGAGCAGCATAAACCCGGTGGCCAGACGCTGGACCAGGAAGACCACAGGTGTCAGGATGACCATCAGTGGATAGATGATCCGGGCATAGGCCAGGGAAAATCTCTCCGCATGGATAGTGGCAAGGGTTTTGGGGATGATCTCTCCCCAGATCAGCACGACCAGTGTCAAGATCCCCGTACCTGCACCTACATAGATATTACCAAATCTCCGGATGACGAATGTAGTCATCAGAGAAGAAGCACAGATATTGACGATGTTGTTCCCGATCAGCACAGTGCTGAGCATCTTACCGGAATTGTCAATGATCTTGATGAGGGTCAGTGCATTCTTGCTCCCCTGTTCTGCAAGGGATTGGATCCTTATCCGGTTCACCGTTGTCATCGCAGTCTCCGCGGATGAAAAGAAAGCGGAAAGAAGGATAAGCATCAAAAGTACGACGATCTGTATACCGTCACTCGAGTCCAATTGTGTTCACTCCTTTTTATTACTCGTTTGTCTGATATGGATGATATACGGACAGACAGTATCTGTCTGGATGCTGCCTGTTGTATATCTTATTGGAAAATGATACATGATTTTTCACAGAAATGCAAGTGTTACTGTTGGATTAATCTTAAACTTCCATAAATTCCTGAGATATCGGTTGACAAGTCTGAAAGACAATATATAATGAAAAGGTAGGACTAAATATACTGTACATGTCTATCGGCATGCGGCAGGAGTTTAGATGGAATGGAGGGATTGTTCATGAAGAAAAAGTATTTATTGCTCATCGGCATACTGGCAGTCTGTTGTATGCTGGGGGGATGCAAGAAAAAGAAAGATGCTGACAAGGTTTCTACTTCCGAAGAGCCTACGATCATCACGAAGGAAGACAGTGTGTCCGGCCAGGTAGTTGAGATGCAGCAGGGCAGTCAGATAGATAAAAGTAAGATCACAAATATAATGGGTACACAGACAGCTACGACCAGCGATCTGGTGATCACCAACCTGACAGGGGATGAGATCAGTGCATTTTATGCCAAGTCTTCAGATGGAGAAGATTGGGGAGATGATCAGATAGCGGGGAGATTTACGCTGAAAAATAACGATAGAGCGCTGCTCTACTATGAGAAAGATGCGGCGAGATATGACCTGATGGTCTCTTTTGCGGAGTCCAGCCAGATGGATGATTGTTATTTCAGAGAACTCACGTTGAGTGATATCCAGGAACTCTCCTTGAATATCGAGGACGGCGTTCCCTATGTGAGATACCAGAGCCTGTCCACAAAACAGCAGGTATCCACCCTGTCAGCGGCCAGGGAGCGGATGGGGCTGGAGGCCCTGGATACCAGCGGCAATAGCACAGACAAGTCTTCTGGGCGGGGGCAGTCCACAGGGACTACATCCACTGTAGATAAAAATACAAATACAGGCACGACCACAGGGTCGTCCAGCCAGCCTTCGGCCACGGATCCGGCTGCGGGGGATGATCCTGCGGATGGGACGACAACGACTACGCCGGCAGATCCAGGCACGACGCAGCCGACGACAGATCCTGGGGATGATGGCGATGTGATCCCTCCGGGGCTGGATGACGGACAGGGCCAGGATATGCGTGATACGGCCCAGGGATATGTGGGCGATGATATGGACGATCTGGTAGGTGAGGTCGGCACGGCCAATGCTACAGAGTATGGGACCGATGACGCCACAGGTGATACGATCGTTTATCATTATTACGACGGCTTCACAGTCTCTACTGTGGAAGGTGAAGACGGAGGACAGACCGTCACAGGGATATGGTGATATACAGAAAGGGTGAAGGATGGAGAGGGTATTACTTAAGCTGAGCGGAGAGGCTCTGGCGGGAGACAAGAAGACAGGTTTTGACGAAGATACTGTTGCGGATGTGGCGAGACAGGTGAGAGCCATTACGGATGGAGGCGTCCAGGTAGGCGTCGTCATTGGCGGAGGGAATTTCTGGAGAGGGAGATCCGGCGGCGGGATGGACCGGACCAAGGCAGACCAGATTGGGATGATGGCTACGGTCATGAATTCGATCTATGTATCGGAGATGTGCCGTCATACCGGATTGCAGACGGAGGTGTTCACGCCGTTTTCATGCGGGGCTTTTACGGAACTGTTTTCCAAGGACAGGGCTGTAAGATGTCTGGAGGAGGGAAAAGTGGTATTCTTTGCCGGCGGCACAGGGCATCCTTATTTTTCTACGGATACCACAGCGGTCCTGCGGGCGGTCGAGATCGAGGCGGAGGCTATATTGCTGGCCAAGGCGGTGGATGGGGTCTACGACAGCGATCCCAAGGACAACCCGGATGCAGTGCGCTACGATGAGATACACATCCAGGATGTGATCCATGAGCAGCTGGCAGTGGTGGATCTGACAGCTTCGATCATGTGTATGGAAAACCGTATGCCCATGTTGGTATTTGGCCTGAATGAGAAGGACAGTATCATCCATACGGCACAAGGAAAACTTCACGGTACAAAAGTACTGGTATGAAAAAATGTTGAGGGAGAATGACAAATGGATGAGAGAATTCAAAAGTATGATGAGAAGATGACCAAGACCCTTGATAATCTGGGCGCAGAGTATGCCTCGATCCGTGCTGGGAGAGCCAATCCAAGGGTATTAGACCGCCTGAGCGTAGATTATTATGGTGCGCCGACCCCTATCCAGCAGGTGGCGAATGTGAGTGTACCGGAGGCCAGGATGATCCAGATACAGCCATGGGAACCAGATATGGTAAAGAAGATCGAGAAAGCGATCCTCACATCCGATCTGGGGATCAATCCCACCAATGACGGAAAAGTGATCCGCCTGGTGTTCCCGGAGCTGACGGAGGAGCGCAGAAAAGAGCTGGTAAAAGATATCAAGAAGCGTGGGGAAGCTGCGAAAGTGGCTCTCAGGAATATCCGCAGGGATGCCAACGATACCCTGAAAAAATTGGGGAAAGGTGATATCTCAGAGGATGAGATCAAAGAGCTGGAAGATAAAGTGCAGAAGATGACAGATCAATATGTGAAAAAGGTGGACGCCGCTGTGGAGGAAAAATCCAAAGAGATCTTGACCGTATAGGCAGGGCAGGCCGCTGATGGATCCAATAGCAGAAGGGGCCTTGTGGAAGGCTCCTTTTCTGGATGGAGAGGAGATTTATTATGAATGTACCCAGGCATATCGCCATTATCCTGGATGGCAACGGCAGGTGGGCAAAACAAAAGGGCATGCCCAGGGGATACGGGCATGTGAAAGGTTGTGAAAATCTGGAGAAAGTCTGTGAATATGCCCGTGAGCTGGGTGTGAGATATCTCACAGTCTATGCTTTTTCCACAGAAAACTGGAAGCGTTCCCGGGAGGAAGTGGATGGCTTGATGAAACTTTTTCGGGATTATCTGAAAAAATGTATCAAGATCTCGAAAAAATGGCAGATGAGAGTCCGGGTGATCGGTGAGGTCTCTGCCTTTGACAAAGATATCCAGGACAGTGTGCGTACGCTGGAGGAGTTTTCCAGCCAGTACGATAAACTGCATTTCCAGCTCGCGTTGAATTATGGGAGCAGAGATGAGATCGTACGGGGTGTGAGAAAGCTGCTGACAGAATGTCAGGAAGGGAAACTACGACCAGATGATATCACGGAAGAAAGACTTGGTGATCATCTGGATACAGCGGGACTCCCAGATCCTGATCTTCTGATCCGTACGAGCGGGGAACTGCGGCTCTCCAATTTCCTTTTGTGGCAGCTGGCGTATACTGAATTTTATTTTGCAGATGTCCACTGGCCGGATTTTGACCGAGAGGAATTGGTCAAAGCCATCGAGCAATATAATAAAAGAGATAGAAGGTACGGAGGCGTTAAGGAGGAAAAGGATGTTTAGGACACGGCTGATCAGTGGGATCATACTGGTGCTGGCAGTCTTCCTTGTCATATCCCGTGGAGGGGTCGTTTTGTACGGGACTGTGGTGGCAGTCTCCCTGATCGGGATGAGGGAATTTTATCAGGCGACGGGAGTCGGTCAGGGCAGGACAGGGATCTTGGGGCTGGCTGGCTATGGCGGCGCTCTGTTGTATGAGGCGGCGCTCTGGTGTGGAGTGGAGAGATATGGTCTGCTGGCGGTGGTGGCGGCTCTAGCTCTCCTGATGTCTGTATATGTTTTTACTTATCCCAGATACCAGGCCGGCCAGGTGATGTCCGCACTTTTCGGGGTGGTCTATGTGGCCGTGATGCTCTCTTATATCTATCTGACACGCCAGTTAGAGGGCGGTCTTTACCATGTATGGCTGATCTTCCTGTGTTCCTGGGGGTGTGATACCTGTGCATATTGTGTGGGCGTGTTGTTTGGCAGGCATAAGATGGCGCCTATATTGAGTCCCAAAAAGTCTGTGGAGGGGGCTGTGGGAGGAGTGGCAGGCGCTGCTCTTTTGGGTGTCCTCTATGCATATCTTACAGAGAGCGGTCTGGCGGGTCATGCCCTGATCTGTGCAGTGGGCGCACTCTGGTCTATGGTGGGCGATCTGGCGGCTTCTGCAGTGAAACGGCAGACAGGGATCAAAGATTATGGAAAGCTGATCCCGGGACATGGAGGTATCCTGGATCGGTTTGACAGTGTGATCTTTACTGCTCCAGTCATATATTTTCTGGTCATACTTATGGGATAAGAGGGGGATACTTATGAAAAAGATCGGGATCTTAGGTTCGACAGGTTCTATAGGGACACAGACATTGGAAGTGGTCAGGCACAACAGTGATATCCAGGTGCTGGGACTGGCAGCAGGTTCTAATATCGACCTGTTGGAAAAGCAGATCCGGGAATTCAAGCCGGAGCTGGCGGCGGTCATGGATGAGGGAAAGGCCAGAGAATTGGCAGTGCGTATACAGGATACAGGGACGAGGGTGACCGGCGGTATGGACGGGATGCTGGAGCTGGCTGTCCTTGCGGATATGGAGATCTTAGTGACGGCTGTTGTGGGGATGATCGGGATCCGTCCTACGATGGAAGCCATCCGGTCGGGCAAAGATATTGCATTGGCGAACAAAGAGACACTGGTCACCGCCGGGCATATCATCATGCCGCTGGCACAGGAGCGCGGTGTCTCCATCCTTCCTGTGGACAGTGAACACAGCGCGATCTTCCAATGTCTCCATGGGGAACATCCCCGTACATTTAAACGTCTTCTGCTCACGGCGTCCGGCGGGCCTTTCAGAGGATATGACAAAAAGAGATTGGCGAAAGTGACACTGGAAGATACACTGAAACATCCCAATTGGGTCATGGGGCAGAAGATCACGGTGGATTCTGCCACTTTGGTGAACAAAGGCCTGGAGGTCATGGAAGCATGCTGGCTGTTCCAGGCGGATCTGGAGCAAGTACAGGTGGTGGTGCAGCCCCAGAGTGTGATCCATTCCATGGTAGAATTTGAGGATGGGGCAGTGATGGCACAGCTGGGAACGCCGGATATGAGACTGCCTATCCAGTATGCGCTTTATTACCCGGAACGCAGGTTTTTGCCCGGTGACAGGCTGGATCTTTTTACTCTGGGTACGCTGACTTTTGAAAGACCGGATATGGATACGTTCCAGGGTCTGGCTTTGGCGATGGGAGCAGCCAGGGCAGGCGGGAGTATGCCTACAGTGTTCAACGCAGCCAATGAATGGGCAGTCCGCAGATTCTTGCGGGGGGAGATCCGTTTCCTGGATATCTATGAGGTGATCCGCAGTTCCATGGAACGGCATCAGGTAAAAAAAGCACCTTCACTGGAAGAGATCCTGGAGATCCAGGCGGATACAGATCAATGGTTGGAAAGCAGGTGGTGATTTGAAGATTCTCATTGCTCTTATCATATTCAGTGTTTTGGTCTTATTTCATGAATTGGGACATTTTCTCCTTGCGAAGAAAAACGGCATTGTAGTCCAGCAGTTCTCGCTTGGGATGGGACCGACGCTCATAAGTACACGAAGAGGGGAGACCCAGTATTGCCTGAAGCTTTTGCCCCTGGGCGGTTCCTGTATGATGCTGGGTGAGGACGAAGACAGCCAGGTGCCGGGGTCTTTTAATTCTGCATCTGTGTGGGGACGGATCGCTGTGATCGCGGCGGGCCCTGTCTTTAATTTTATCATGGCCTTTGTCTTGTCTGTGATCATCGTGGCCATGATGGGGTATGTGCCTTCCAGGGTGCTGGACGTGCCGGAAGATTCACCGGCCTATGAGGCTGGCCTGCGGGCGGGTGACCAGATCACGAGATTCCAGGGTTATGCCATCGATATAGGACAGGATCTGAACACATGGCTCGCTCTCAATGAACTGGAAGATGCGCCTATCGAGATGACAGTCAAAAGGGATGGGAAAAAACAGGAGATATCCTATCAGCCAGAGACATATGAGAAATATCTCATGGGCTTTAACCGTGCAGATACAGAGAGACTGGAAGTGGCTTCACTGATGAAAGGGATGCCTTTAGAAAGATCCGGCATACAGCCGGGAGATGTGATCGTGGAGATCAACGGGACAGCGATCGACACACAGGGAGACTATGAAACGTATATCCAGGAACATCCTTTGGAAAAGGAGCCGCTGGATATCACTTATGAGCATAAAGGGACGCGCAGAGAGGTCACAGTGACCCCGGCCAGCCACACACAGGTGACATTGGGCTTTCATTATAATGTGGGCCGTGAGAAGGCCTCTTCCTGGAATGTATTGAGATATGCTGCCTGTGAAGTAAAATATTGGATCCGGACTACAGTGATGAGTCTGTCAAAATTGTTCACAGGCCAGTTTGGGATCAAAGATCTGTCAGGTCCGGTAGGCGTGGTGGATGTGATCGGGGATACTTATGAAGCGGCAAAACCGGAAGGCAGTATGATCCTGTGGGCCAGTATGCTCAACATCGCTGTATTGCTCTCTGCCAACTTAGGGGTGATGAACCTGCTCCCGATCCCGGCATTGGATGGAGGGCGGCTGATCTTCCTGTTCCTCGAGGCAATACGGAAAAAGCCAGTCAACCGCCAGGCAGAGGCTATGATCCATATGGCTGGGTTTGTCCTGTTGATGGCGTTGATGTTTGTGGTCATGTACCATGATATCGTGAGGATGTTATAGCAGAGAAAGCTGGAGGCTCATCCATCTGTCAGGCATATTTTTTTCCTGACAGATGGATCTGTTTTTATATGCGAAGGTATTGGATCGGACAAGTTCCATCTTGTGGCTGTATCCCATATATTGGTATAACATCAGTTTGATCCGGGCATGTATGCCCGAGTGGAGAGATTAAGATGAACGATCAAATGCGTATCATGGAGAGGAGCCAGTCTGACACAGGAAGATTACAGATCAATGTACAATCCACGATCAGGAATGTACCGATCAGAGATGCCAAGATACAGATATCTTATACAGGAGATCCGACACAGGTCATTGAGGAGATCACAACAGATGAGTCCGGGCAGAGTCCGTCCTTGGATCTGCCGGCACCCCCGTTGGATTACAGTCTGGAACCAGGGGATATACAGCCTTATTCAGAATATACGCTGAATGTCACGGCTCCTGGCTATACGCCTTTTGATATCAGCGGTGTAGAGATACTCCCGACAGCCACAGCGCTGCAGTCTGTTTATCTTGAACCAGAGGAACCCGGGGAGCAGATCGATAACCTGGTGATCCCAGCGCATACTCTGTATGGGGATTATCCCCCTAAGATACCGGAAGAAGAGATCAAACCTATGGACGAGACCGGGGAGATCGTGCTGAGCCGGGTGGTGGTGCCGGAGTATGTGGTGGTCCATGACGGTGTTCCTTCCGACAATACGGCCCGGGATTATTATGTCAGATACAAAGATTATATCAAAAATGTGGCCTCCAGTGAGATCTACGCTACCTGGCCTGCGGATACTATCCGCGCGAATGTGCTGGCGATCATGTCTTTCACACTGAATCGTGTCTATACGGAGTGGTACCGGAATACACGGTGGTTCAGGGTTGTAAAGCCCTTACGCTGAATGAGTTGATCATCAAAATGACAGGGAAATCTGCTTATTCCGTCGAATATCGGTAATCATTGACCGGACAAGCCATAATTCTAAAAAACTAACGCAAAACAGTCATGTTAGTTATCTTTCGGGATAACAACATGGCTGTTTTTTATGCCCTCAAATACAAAAATTTCAGAGACAATCTCTCTGTATGGAAAATAGGAGGTAAATACGATGACAAAAACCAATTTTACACTATTTTACAGCAACACATGCCAAACTGCAAGCAATCAGTTTTATCCGAATGAGATACAAATAAGTTCCGAAAATGATTTAAAGACAGCCGTATCTCATGACCATGTGTGTGCCAGGTACAAGAATAATCACCGGAAAAAGGAGCATTTTATCCATTCAGATTGTACCATGTTTGATATTGACAATTCTGACAGTGATAATCCTTCCGATTGGATATATCCTGTTGATGTTAAGGAGAAGTTTCCGAATGTATGTTTTTATATTGTATTTTCAAGAAACCACATGAAAATAAAAGATGGAAAGGCGGCACGTCCGAAGTTCCATGTATATTTTCCTGACAGGCTGATTGAAAACAGTACAGAATATCAAAAACTGAAAAATAAAGTATGCGCCTATTTTACAGCATTTGATGCTAATGCAAAGGATTCTGCCCGTTTTTTCTTTGGTGTTGAAAATCCGCAGATAGAATTTCAGGATGGAGATATTGTATTGTCAGATTTTATGGAAACAGTTGAACTAGATATTCAGGAATCATTTAATAAGAATAGTTTTCCAGAAAATAACAGTATTATTCCTTATGGGAAACGACATAGTACACTTTTTGACTATGCGACCCGTGTAGTCACACGCTGGGGAGAATCTGATAAAGCATATTCCGCATTTTGTAGCGAAATTAAAAAATGTGTACCGCCTATGGAGGAAACAGAACTAATCAGTATCTGGAAAAGTGTTTGTAAACATTATCATGAAAAAACGGAGAACAGTCCTGATTATCTTCCGCCGGAATTATACGAATTGTTTTCTAAAGCAGAAACATTGAAACCAAATGATTTTACGGATTTAGGACAGACGAATGTATTCGTAAAGGTATTTAAAGATGTTGTCCGTTATTCTACTGCAACGGACTATCTTTATTACAATGGTAAAGTATGGGTTGAAAGTAAAACCAAAATCCATCGTTTTGTACAGCTTCTGACAACACATCAATTAAGAGAGGTTTCTTTTTTGCTGACAGAAGCCAGAAAAGAAGAAAATAATGCAATCATAAATGATGATGTTTCTGATCAGGAAATAGTAAAAGGAAGTATTA
>CANTEW010000030.1 GCA_947652925.1 uncultured Lachnospiraceae bacterium | reverse complement strand
ATCTATGCTCCTGCCGATACATATCTATTTTTATCCCTATCTGGTTTAACCCATTTTTTATAAATAAAGAAGGGTATCGCTATCGCTGTATCGTCAAAGACGAGAGTGGCAATACAGAGATATCAAAAGAAGCGAAGATTGTTTTCGGACAGAAAAACCCGATCGCGATCACTTGTCATCCTGAGGATTTCTATGGTTCAAAACATGATACAGCCCGATTTCATGTCGTGGCGGAATCGGCAGATGGGAGCGGGTTGGTATATCAGTGGCAGATCAGCACAGACGGAGGGGAAAGCTGGGCGGATCTGAGTTATAACACCGTCGGATCTAATACAGATACATTAGAGGTGACTTTTATCAAAGACAAAGAAGGATACCAGTACCGCTGCAGAGTGCGGAAACAGGGATGGAACGGCAAGGTCGATGAAAATGATTGGATCGACTCTCGCGGGGCTAAGATCATCTTTGGGCAGCCGACGCCGACTGCGTCGCCCGGACCGGAACAAAAAAAGATAAACATCACCGAACAGCCGCGTGACTATTGGGGTAGCGTACACAGCACGGCAGAGTTTAGGGTCAAGGCAGAAGGCCAAGGAATCCAATATCAATGGGTGGTCAGCAAAGATAAAGGTAAGACATGGATAGCGCTCAGCCATTCTACAAAAGGGTATAATGAAAATGTGCTGAGGGTTGCCTGGATAGGATCAAAAGAAGGGTATATCTACAAATGTAAACTGAAAGATAAATATGAGAACAAAGACGAATCGGACTGGGCAGTCATCCATATCAGTAAGAAGGGGGAGCAGCATATTTATGATAAAGAGGTTATCAAAAAAGCGACCCTTAAGAAAAATGGGAGCATCCTAAGGACTTGTTCAATCTGCGGCTATAAAAAAACGATTGTTATCCCTTATCCCAAGACCATAAGGATGAGCCGAGCTTTCTATTCATACACTGGAAAAAAGCAAAAACCTCCGGTGGTCGTGAAAGGGAGCGACGGGAATAAGATCCCGACTTCAAACTATACGGTAAAATACAGTGGAAAGTGTGTGGACGTAGGCAAATGCAGCGTGACGGTCACGTTTAAAAAATATTACAAGGGCAGCAAGAAGCTGACCTGTATGATTAAAGAGGCAGAGAATACCATCACTGCGCCTGATATCACGAAGACTGTTTCAGAAAAGCCACAGACATTCAAGATCAATGCTAAAGCAAACGGAAACGCAAAACTGAGCTACAGATCTGATAATAGCTCGGTCAATGTAGATAGATCAGGTAAGGTCACGGTCAAGAAAAGATTTATCGGAGAGGCAGGTATCATGGTCACGGCGGCAAAGACGGGGGGTTCAAAAGGACTTCAAAAAAGATCACCGTCACAGTCAACCCGGCGTCTGTCAGGCTTACCTATGTGAAGCCGACACATATAAAGGGGCAGCTGACCCTTAAGTGGAAAGTAGATCCGGAAGTATCAGGTTATGAGATCCAATATAGTACAGATAAGGAGTTTAAGAAAAACGTGGTCAATAAGGAGATCACGAAAGTAGGCACAAACTCGAAAATCTGTCCCGGTCTGAAGGCAGGGAAAGTATATTATATCCGTATCCGCACATACAAGACAGTATTTGGCAAGGACTATCATTCTGAGTGGAGCAGATCCAAACGTGTGGTTATGTGATCTTAAACAAGAGTATGACCGGAAAGCGCGGGTCTGGAGATTGGGATATATAAGAGTAACTAATAAATGCCAATCGATAAATAAAAAATATTTTCTCAAGTAGGGCGTATTTATCCATTGGTTAAAATATCATTTTATTAAAGATATTGATCCATTGGATCTGCAGTATTTTATGTAACTATGTTACATTCGGATTGTGGATAAAAGAGAGGTGTTAGAGTGTAAACTCCAACACCTCTCTTTTATTTTGGGATATTTAAGTAACTGGACAGTTAAAAGTTCTAACAAGAAATAAGCCGGTTAATATCCTCTGTTTCAAGGGAGACCTGCTTGTCAGATACTCCATCATACTGGCTTCCGACATGACCTTACAGGATGGTGTGCGCAGATACTGGAAGTCCGATACACGGATATCATCCTGATATTCCAGGCACAGGAATTGGATGATGTCCATGGTGATACAGCTGGACATCACATACCCTTTTATGGCTTTAAGTGTCTTTATGATACGTTGCTGCTGACGGCTGTCCTTTACCTGTGCGAACGGATTGGCACTGCCTTTCCTGCGGTAATGGTCCAGTCTGGGGACCGCATGTGTCTAGAAATGGTAACAAAAGCCCCCGAGCTGTTGTTCCATCTCCCAGAACATGGTCTCGATCTTAAAACGGCAGGCATATGCTTCTATGATATCTCCCGCAGCCATAGACAGGTCCGTGCATGCCAGGATGGCCTGTGTTTCTCTATACTTTACAAGGACAAACCGCAGGGGCTGGTACAGTCCCTGCCCCCATAGATATGTCTTGGAAAGAAAACGGACATCCCTTATGGTCCATAAATGTGCAGCCATGCACTTTGAAAAGACTGGCTGTGTGTCACAAAAAGCTCCTGCAGATGGACCGAAGGCCATGGACAGGGCGCCGGCCCGTCCCCTGTACGGCCCGGCCAGTTATCCGTTTTAAGGGCATATGGCTGGAGATGGTCCTGGCTTATGCGATAAAGATGTCCTCCCACTCCCAAGAGTCTGCACGGAAGAAATGATCCATGCTGTTGTAGAGTGCAGGATCCAGGGCAAGGTCACGGATCACAGAAGCGATACCGAGCATATCGGAACGGACCATAAAGCCAACTATGATAGTCACAGACCAGCTAAAAGAAGATTTTCTGGAAAAACAGGTACGGAAACATAATAAGATATTTTCTATAAACTTGAGCACGGTAAACGCAAGCTTCTAAATCAAGTAAACATATCGCCTGCATGATATGTCTACTTAAACCATTTTTATAAATGCGGCACTGCTATGCGCTTTTTATTCAATGCCTGTATTTAGTCCGCTAAGAACTTTATTATAGATATTTCTGGTCATAGCCACATTTTTTTCTTTTGCTTGCGATTTCCATACGACAGCTTTTTTCCTGTTTCAGCAGATCCATCCCTATGTGTCGTAGTACATTTACATTTCCTGCCCGCATCCGGCTTTCGTCTTCACGGAACCCAATGTCCAACACCCAGTGCAGGCTGTTCTCGATCCCCCAGTGTGCTCGTCTGCTCTTCCCGTATCCTTCCGCCTTCATCTTTTCCTGACTGTATATGGAATACGGTACCGCTGTCGTTGTCTCACCGTTTTCAGTCACGGTTGCTGTGCAGGCACCGATCCCCTTTAGTCCTTTCTAACCGGAGTGGCTCTTCCTAAGCCATTCAACATCATTTTCCACATAAAATTCTCGGATCTCCATTCTGCCGTGGTCAAAGCTCATTTCCTTCCAGTACCGGTCCTCTCTTTCCAGTTCTTTCTTGGGATGTGGGAATATCTCCTCTTTAAAAATATAACGAAATGTCCTCCAGCAGCGTTTCCTGGTTCCCTTTTACCTGAAGGATATAGTCCGCTTCTTTGTCTAGGATCTTTTCGGCGATCTCCTTCTGGGTCCCCATGGCATCAATAGTCACCACACACCCTTTCAGGCAGATGATCTCCAGCAGCTCTGGGATCGCTTTGATCTCATTTGTCTTTTTATCCACCCGTAACTGCCCTAAAACAAGGGATGCGTTACAGGCCCATGCACTTACCACAAAGGATGGGCGGTTTACTTTGCTTTCATCCTTACTGCGGCGGATGGTCTTGCCGTCAATGGCTACAACCCCTTCGATCTTTCCCGCAACTGCGCTGGTCCACCGAAAAAAGGCATCATGAAACTGGTCCGGATCGATCATCTGGAATACCCGGTTGATCGTATCATGGGATGGGATCTCACTGGGAAGTTCCAAAAATGTTTCCAGCCATTCTTTTTTTGGCTATGCCCAATCCTTGATCTCATTCCAGGTATCCATTCCGCAAAGGATTGCGGTAACAGCAATGATGATACTATCAAGAAATTTGTGTCTCTGGTTGTATGGCGCTCTCGGATCCGGAACCTGCTCCATACATCCGATCAATGAAAGTTCATTTCTCATTTCTGCCATGATCATGATCTACTTTCAAGATGTTATGGAGATCATTGTACACGATTGTGCGGAGATTGTCAGTTATCAAAGACAATATAACAGATTTTTTCCTTGATGCATAGATATCAAATCATGCGTTTACCCTGCGCCTCTACAGCTGCCAACTTGCTTTTTTCTCTGTTTTTTGCTATAATCCACATAGTGAAACACATTTCCGGTTCAAGTAAGAAGTAGGCTCCTGACTGATCCAGAGTGTGAGAAGGGAGAGAATATGTTAAAAAAATTGAAACTGGCGCCTAAGCTGGCGCTGACCATCGGGAGTGTCCTGACAGTGATCCTGATGATCTTAGTGGTGATCACTGTCATGATATCCAGGACAACGATCTCGGCGGCGGTCTATGGTGAGCTCAATGAGATCTCTAAGTTAAATTCCAGGCAGATCCAGACCATCTTCAGTGAAGCGGAGTCTGTTGCAAAAGATATACAGTATTTCCTGGAAAATTCATACAAGACAGCAGAGACGGATCCATCCTGGACGACGATCCCCACCAGCCCGGAAGCAAGGGAGCTGTGTACGAGCGGTATTTACGACGAAGTACTCACACCGATCAGTTACGATAATGAGATATACCTGCGAGAGACTGCCCGCAGCGCCGCCGCATACAATGATAATCTGGCGGGTGTGGGCATTATGTTCGAGCCAAATAGATTCCAGGACGGCATCCGGGACTATGCATTTTATGTGGATGAAGAAAATGCGGACAAAGATATCACACCGTTTGGCGTTTACGAGGACTATTCCCAGGAAGTTTATTATAAGATGGCAGCAGAATCTCGGGTGCCTGTCGTCACAGAGCCTTATACATATAACGGGACGACTATGGTCTCATACGCCAGTCCAGTGATCCACAATGATGAGCTGCTGGGTGTGGTCATGACAGATGTAAAAGTGGAGAATTTTGACGATGTGGAGACCACGAATGAGAATTATCCCAGTATGTATGCCACGATCTATAACGATGCGGGTAAGATCGTCTATGACAGTGAGTCGAAAGACGACATAGGCAAGATGCTGGAAGATTTTACGCCAGTGGCATCGGATTTGTCTAAGATCCAGGAGGGCATGGCCCGGGGAGAGGCTTTCCAGATCGAGACGACGCGGGAGGATGGGCGGAAAGTGACCCGGTTCTTCTCACCGATCCAGGCGGCAGAACAGACATGGTGGTCACTGACGGCGATCGAAACGGAAGATATCAACGCGTCCGTGAAAAAGACAGTCTTCTGGATGGTCCTGCTCTCGGTACTGGCACTCCTTGTCATCATCCTGACCAGCATCTTTGTATTGAGAAAAGTGCTGGGGCCCGTCCAGGGAGTCGTGGAGGCGGCCAGGAATATCGCAGAGGGAGATCTGGATGTACACTTTGAAGTGGACAATGAGGATGAGATCAGTATCCTTGCCAAAACTTTTGAGGAGATGGCGGTGAACTTAGATCGGATCATAACCGATGTAAAATATATGCTGGGGGAGATGGCAGACGGGAATTTTAACGTACATACCCAGGCAGGTGAGAGCTACAAGGGTACCTTTGAGGGTGTGCTGGATTCCATGGACAGGATGAACCAGAGACTGAGCAATGACCTGGCTCAGATCAGTATCTCCGCGGACCAGGTATCTGCCGGGAGTGAGCAGATGTCTTCCGGGTCCCAGGCGCTGTCCCAGGGAGCTGTTGAACAGGCGGGCTCGATCGAAGAGCTGGCGGCCACGATCTCAGGGATCCTGGGACGTGTCCAGCATACTGCCAGCAACGCCGCAGATGCCCAGGAGCGTTCCAGAACGTCCGGAGATGAGGTCACGGTATGCCGGGAACAGATGCATAGTATGGTGGAGGCCATGGACGAGATCGGGAGGAAATCCACAGAGATCGGGAAGATCATCAAGACCATTGAGGATATCGCCTTCCAGACGAATATCCTTGCGCTGAACGCGGCGGTGGAGGCTGCCCGCGCAGGGACGGCGGGTAAGGGCTTCGCAGTGGTGGCTGATGAAGTCCGCAGCCTTGCCAGCAGATCGGCCGCAGCGTCCAACAGTACTTCCCAATTGATCCAGGATGCAGTCAGTGCAGTGGATAAGGGGACGAAGATCGCCAGGGAGACGGCTGATTCCCTGATGAAAGTCGTGGAGAGTACGCAGATGATCTCTGGAGCCGTGGACAAGATCGCAGAGGCGGCGGCGGAGCAGTCGGAATCCCTGGAGCAGGTCAATGTGGGGATGAACCAGATCTCCAGCGTGGTGCAGACCAATTCAGCCACAGCGGAGGAGAGTGCGGCTACCAGCCAGGAGCTTTCCAGTCAGGCCCAGACGCTGCGCGACCTGGTGGGCCAGTTTGATCTCCAGGAGAGCAATGGCCAGGCCTTGTCCTGATCTCTATATCGACGCATGGACGGTATGGGGAAAATGCAGCAGGATATGCAGGCAGATCTGGAGATCATGAAAAAGGTCATCATGGACCATTTTTGAGAAACTGAAGATGATGGCGTGAGGACAAGCCTTAGGCGGCAAGTTTCCCAAAGATGGGATCTACTGACACCTAAGGCTTTATTTTGTTATCGAAAAAACTTGTAATTTTATAAAAATTTTATTACAATAAAGTAATGCATCTGCAGTCATGAGTAAAAGTACTCAATAAAGAATGCGAAGAAGCGGAGGAAGATCATGAGAGATATGGTAGAGATCAGATGGCACGGAAGGGGCGGCCAGGGCGCGAAGACTGCGGCACTGCTGCTCGCAGACGTGGCTTTCCAGACAGGGAGATATGTACAGGGTTTCCCGGAATACGGGCCGGAGCGCATGGGCGCGCCCATCACAGCCTACAACCGGATCAGTCCAGAGAAGATCCGGGTACACTCGAATATTTATGAACCTGATTTTGTGGTGGTGGTGGACGAGAGTCTGCTGGAGACTGTACATGTGACCCGGGGGCTCAAGAAGGACGGCGCCATTGTGGTCAATACAGATAAGCCGAAAGAAGAGATCCGGAAGCACTTAGAAGGCTATGAAGGGAAGCTTTTTACCATCGATGCCAAGAAAGTGTCCCTGGAAACTCTGGGCAGGTATTTTCCCAACACGCCCATGCTGGCGGCTATCGTAAAAGTCAGCGGCGTGATGGAGGAGTCGGTATTTATGCAGGAGATGGAGAGTTCCTTTAAGCATAAATTTGCTTCCAAACCGGAAGTGATCGAAGGCAACATGAAGGCACTGGAAATGGCATTACAGGAGGTGCGGTGATGGATTTACATAAGATCGATGAAAACTGCAGCTGGCAGGAGCTGACGGAAGGGATGCAGATCTACCAGGGTGGGACTTCTGCGGACTTCGCTACAGGAGAGTGGACAGCTGTGAAACCGGAGTTTATAGAGGAGAACTGTAATCAGTGCCTTCTGTGCGTACCGGTCTGTCCGGACAGCGCGATCCCTGTGAAAGACCAGAAAAGGGGAGATTTTGACTATAGCCACTGCAAAGGCTGCGGCATCTGTGTGAATGCCTGCCATGCCGGCGCGATCAAAATGGAGGGGGTAAGATAGTTATGGGAAAAAGAGACCGTTTATCAGGAAATGAGGCCGTGGCCATCGCCATGCGCCAGATCGACCCGGATGTGATGCCGGCGTTCCCCATCACACCGTCTACAGAGATACCCCAGTATTTCTCATCTTTTGTGGCCAACGGGCAGGTGGGCACAGAATTTATCCCGGTGGAGAGTGAGCACAGCGCTATGAGCGCCGCGATCGGAGCAGAGGCGGCAGGCGCCCGGACGCTGACGGCCACGTCCTCCTGTGGTATGGCGCTCATGTGGGAAGAGCTGTATGTGGCGGCTTCCAACCGGCTGCCCATCGCCCTGGCTCTGGTGAACCGTGCATTATCCGGCCCGATCAACATCAACTGTGACCATTCAGACAGTATGGGCGCCAGGGATGCGGGGTGGATCCAGATCTATGCGGAGAATAACCAGGAAGTCTATGATAATTTCATCCAGGCATTCCCCATCGCGGAACATGCGGACGTGAGGCTACCGATCATGGTCTGCCAGGACGGTTTTATCACCAGCCACGCGGTGGAGAACATCGAGCTGCTGGAAGACGCAGAGGTGAAAGCTTTCGTAGGGGAGTACGAGCCGGAACATTATCTCCTGAATGATAAGGAGCGCATGGCGGTAGGCCCCTATTCTGTGACGGATTATTATATGGAAGCGAAGAAACAGCACGCCCAGGCCATGGCCAATGCGAAACAGGTGGTACTGGACGTGGCAAAAAGATTTGCAAAGATCTCCGGGAGGGAATATGGGCTGTTTGAGACGTATCGCCTGGAAGATGCGGACTACGCCATCGTGATCATCGGTTCGGCGGCAGGTACGGCGAAAGACGCGGTGGACGATCTGAGGGAAAAAGGTGTGAAGGCAGGGATCTTGAAGATTCGTCTCTTCCGTCCGTTCCCGGCGGAGGAGATCGCCCAGGCGCTGGCCCATGTGAAAGCTGTGGCTGTCATGGACCGGGCGGAGAGCCTCTCCTCCCAGGGCGGGCCTCTGGGTGCGGAAGTGATGGCGGCTCTTTACTGTGCAAGGTCCCAGGCGCTGGCTGTCAACTATATCTATGGCCTGGGAGGACGGGACGTCCGTGTAGAACATATAGAGGATGTATACGCACAGTTGGAGAAGATCGCGGCTGCAGGAGAAGTACAGGATGCATACCGCTATCTGGGACTGAGAGAGTAGAAAGGACGGGTAGAAGATCATGGCCTATAATTTTAAAGAGACAATGAGCAAGCCGGAACGTCTGGCGCCGGGGCACAGGATGTGCGCAGGCTGCGGCGGCACCATCGCGGCAAGGAACGTGCTGCGCGGGCTCCACGAGGGCGACCGGGCAGTCATCGGGAATGCCACGGGCTGTATGGAGGTTTCTACTTTCATGTATCCTTACACAGCCTGGGAGGACAGTTATATACATAATGCTTTTGAGAACGCCGGAGCCACTCTGAGCGGCGTGGAGACGGCTTACCGCGTATTGAAGAAAAAAGGGAAGATCTCCGATAACTATAAATTCATCACTTTCGGCGGAGACGGCGGCACATACGATATCGGCTTCCAGTCCCTGTCCGGGGCGATGGAGCGTGACCACGATATGGTCTATGTGTGCTATGACAACGGGGCTTATATGAACACGGGTATCCAGCGTTCCTCGGCTACGCCCATGTATGCCAATACCACCACCACGCCGGTGGGCAGCAAGAGTAACGGGAAACCGCAGAACAGGAAAGACCTGGCTTCTATCATCGCAGAGCACGACGTGCCCTATGTGGCGCAGACCACTTTCTGGAAAAATTTCAAGGATCTGCATGTGAAAGCGGAGAAGGCCATCTATACAGAAGGGGCGGCGTTCTTAAACATCATGGCGCCCTGTCCCAGGGGATGGCAGTACCCCACGGCGGATATCATGGAGATCTGCCGCCTGGGCGTGGAGACGAATTACTGGCCTTTGTTCCAGGTGGAAGAGGGCAAGTGGACATTGGACTATGAACCGAAGAAAAAACTCCCGATCGAAGACTTCCTGGTCAAACAGGGACGTTTCAAACATCTGTTTAAGAAAGGGAACGAGTACCTGATCGAGGAATTCCAAAAAGAGGTGGACCGCAGGTGGGAGAACCTGTGTTACCGCTGCAGCAGATGAGCACTCCACATAAAAGAGGGGAAGGAGTTGGAGTATGAAGTTATTTGAAGATATTTTAGGCAGTGTGAATGATTTTGTCTGGGGACCGGTCATGCTGGTGCTTTTGGTGGGCACAGGCGTGTTCCTGACTATCCGGCTGAAGTTCCTGCCCTGGAGGAATCTGGGGTATGCGTTAAAGTCTGTATTCCGTAAACCGGAACAGACAGAGGAACAGCAGGAAGGGGATATCACCCCGTTCCAGTCCCTGATGACCGCGTTGGCCGCCACCATCGGGACCGGAAATATCGTGGGCGTGGCCACGGCTATGGTACTGGGCGGTCCCGGCGCCATCGTGTGGATGTGGATCAGCGCCCTTTTCGGCCTTTCCACCAAATATGCAGAGAGCCTTCTGGCTGTCAAATACCGTGAAGTGAACGACGACGGGGAGATGGCCGGCGGGCCTATGTATGTGATGAAGAATGCATTTCCGATCCCGGCGCTGGGCAAGATCCTCGCCGTAGCGTTTGCCCTGTTCGCTGTGCTGGCTTCTTTTGGTATCGGTAATATGACACAGGCCAATTCTATCTCAGAGGCCCTGCACACCACTTTTGGGGTGCCGAATGCGGTGACCGGAGCGCTGCTCACAGTGCTGGCTTTGATCGTGCTTTTGGGCGGTATCAAGAGTATCGGCAAAGTCTGCGAGAAGATCGTGCCGTTCATGGCGGTCCTGTATTTTGTATCTGGTATCATCGTCATCATACTGAATGCCAAGAACCTTCCGGCAGGTGTGTCGCAGATCTTCTCTATGGCTTTCAGTGTGAAAGCTGTATCCGGAGGCGTGGGCGGCGCGATCATCGCGTCTATGCTCTCCGCTATGCGCTGGGGTGTGGCGCGCGGCGTATTTTCCAACGAGGCGGGCTTAGGTTCTGCACCGATCGCCGCAGCTGCCGCGAAGACAGACCTTCCGTCCAGGCAGGGATATATCAATATGACGGGTACGTTCTTTGATACGATCGTTGTGTGTTCGGTGACGGGGCTGGTGATCGCAAGCTCCGGACAGCTGGGGGCTGTGGACGCCAGCGGGGAACTGCTCACAGGGGCGTCCTTGACGATCACAGCATTTCGGTCTGTACTGGGGACTTTCGGCGGCTGGATGGTATCCATCGGGATCATGCTGTTTGCTTTCTCTACGATCCTGGGCTGGGAATACTATGGCGAAAAATCTCTGGAATTTTTGGTAGGGTCCACGAAGGCGAATAAACCTTATCGTCTGTTCTTCTCTCTGATCGCTTTTATCGGGGCGACGCAGACACTGAGCATCGTGTGGGATTTCTCTGATACCATGAATGGCCTGATGGCGATCCCCAACCTGATCAGCCTCCTGGTCTTGAGCGGGGTGGTGGCAAAAGACTGTTTTGCCTACCAGGATGTGATCCAGAGAGAAAGTGATAGATGATTCGTTGATATGATGCAGAAAGGAAGCGACTTGATATGAGGAACACGAAAAGAACAGTACTCGCAGCATTGTTTGCGGCTCTGACCTGTGCGGCGACTATGGTCATCCCGATCCCTATACCTGGCACCGGGGGGTATATCCATCCCGGGGATGCCATTGTCATCCTCTCCGGTGTCTTTCTCGGGCCTGTATACGGCGGGATGGCTGCGGGCATCGGTTCGGCCATGGCTGACCTGCTGGGCGGATATTTCGTATATGTGCCGATCACTTTTCTGATCAAAGGTGCAGTGGGATTTTTGGCGGGAAAGGTCTTTCAGCATTTTATGGCAAAAGGGAGAGCGGCCTGGATGGGCGTGGCGGCGGGAGGTGTCTTAGACGTCCTGTTGGTCGTCTTTGGCTATGGCCTCTGTGAGACCTTCTTATATGGTCTTCCAGCGGCTGTGGGCAGTATGTTCCCGAATATGATCCAGGGGGCTGGCGGTCTGGTCTTGTCTATGTTCTTGTATCCAGTATTGTCAGCGATACCGGAATTTTCACATTTGGCTGGCCTGTCCCATCATGATCGGTAGCTTTTGGGACAGACGGCATCATGATCTATAAGAAAAAGGTACATCTTTTGTATGGATGTACCTTTTTTGCGTATGTTCATAAGATATGTTTTTATGATAACTGATCTTTTGTGTAATAGCCGCTGTCGATGAGGAGTTCCTCATAGTTTTCTTTATCCACGACTTGTGTGTCGCACAGATAAGAGGGGACGGCTTTTGTCCCGTTTTTATAGTGTTCTTTGTCATTGGTCGCTGGTTTTTTGCCCTTTAAGCAGTCTACGGCGGTCTGGGCGCATTTTTCTGCCAGTGTACGGGTGTCGCGGAACACGGACATCGCCTGGTATCCGGCTTTGATATCTTTGACGGCGTCTATCTGCGCGTCCTGTCCGGTCACGAGCGGCCAGTCGCTCTGGGTATAGCCTTTATTTTTCAGGGCTGTCTGTACACCGTAGGCAAGGGTGTCCGAGGAGGTGCAGGCGATATCCAGGTGGCCGTCCAGATGATTGGCGTCTAATAATGCCTCGCAGTTTCGCTGGGCTGTCTCCTGGGATCCGTACAGGATCGCCGTGTCTTCGAATCTCACACGTCCGGACTTGCACACCAGCTGTCCGCTGTCCAGGTAAGGCTGGAGGATCTCGAGGATCCCCTCATGGACCATCTTGGCGCTGTAGTCTTGTGGATCGCCTGCAAAAAATTCGATGGTGTAGCTGCGGGTCTTATCGGTGGATACGGATCTGCGCAGACCTTTCTCCTGGGCGATGTATCTGCCGATCTGTCTTCCTGCCTCCAGGTTATCAAACCCTGTGTAATAGTCCACCGCGTCGGTGCCCATCACCAGACTCTCATAGGAGATCACAGGGATCTTGGCTTTTTTTGCCTTATCCAGTGTTTCGGTCAGATCAGCGGAGGGGATGGGGGCGACGATCAGGCAGTCTGCTTTTTGTTTTATGGATCTTTCTAATCCCTCGATCTGCTGTTTTGCGTCATCTTCTGCGAATCCCACAGTCACCTGGTATCCTGCGTCCGTCAGATATGTGTCCATGATGGCCGCTGCGCTGATCCATTTTTCCTGGGCCTGGGATGGCATGGAGATGGCTACAGTCTGTTTTCCATCCCCGTTTTCTGAAATGAGATCTTTTATCGAGCTGTCCTCGCTGGATGTTGTGTCCTTCCCGTCGGAGGGAGATCTTTGTCCTGCACATCCTGTCAGTCCCAGGAGCAGGGCGAGACAGATCATCCAGCAGCTGATCTTTATCCGCATAGAATGCCTCCTTGTCTATTTCATCAGTCTCTTTACCATGTATGTGTTCGCTCCATGTTCCTGTCGATCGTCCAGAGGTTTCAGATCTATGTCCCCATATCTCCTTTCCAGGGCTTTTTTGATCAGATGGTCGCAGATCTGGGGGTTTTTGGGAAGGAGAGGGCCGTGCAGATAAGTCCCGATGACATTTTTATAAATGACCCCTTCATAGCCGCTCTCGCCGTCGTTACCTGCCCCGTACAGGACTTTTCCAAAGGGACGGTTCTTCCCTATGTTGGTCCGGCCGCCATGGTTTTCAAATCCAACCACCGGCATCTTACATAAAGGGCTGTCCAGGATGATGTTGTTGATCAGGCGCCCTTCTCCCTGTTCTGTATACAGATCGACCAGATCCAAGCCCTGGATGAGCCCGTCTTTTGTTTTGTAATATCTGCCCAGCAGCTGGTAGCCTCCGCATACGGCCAGGACGACTCCGTTGTCTTCCACATAGGACTGGAAGGCCTGCCGGATCTTTTTGAGTTTTTCGCATACCAGCATCTGTTCCCGGTCAGAGCCGCCGCCCAGGAGTACGATATCCAGGAGGCTGAAGTCTATACTGTCTTCACTCTCAAATCCTATCGTCCGGGCTTCGATCCCCCGCCATTGACAGCGTTTCATCAGGCAGGCGATGTTCCCCCTGTCTCCGTACAGGTTCAATAGATCCGGGTAGAGGTGTCCGATGGTCAGTTTCATGAGCGTGTATCCTCCAGCTTCTTTAAGATATTCCTGGTGCTGAATAAAGCGGTGTAGTTCACCAGCATATAGAGATTTCCGCAGCCGTCTATGACGCGTCCCCAGATGGCTGACTCCACGTCATCGTCTAAGATAGAAGGGATATCTGCGTATTTCAGGCGCAGCTGCATGTCCCGGCAGCGGATGCCGCTGACTGTGATGGAGTTGATCCGATCCCCGGAGAATCGGTCAAAGTCTACATCCCATAGCCAGGATACGTCGGTGCCGTCCTGTTCGTTGTCGTTGATGACGATGATCAGGTCTTTGGGACGGGGATCTGTCATGACCGCGGCGATATTCTGGTTAAAGCCCGCCGGGTTCTTGGCAAGGTTCAGTACGATCGCCGTATTGCAGATGCGGAAGCTCTCCATCCTGCCGTTTTCCGGGTGGAAATCTTTCAGCATCTGGTTGAAATGGGTCAGGGGAAAGCCGGCATGCCTCCCTGCCGCGTAAGCAGCCAGGATATTGTATACATTATAAAAGCCCCTGTAATTGGCCACGATCCGTTCCGACCCCACAGAGAAAGACAGCTGATCCCCCACTCGGACTCCCCTGGCGTCATGATCGATGGGAGGTCTGGAAAAACCGCATTGGGGGCAGGAATAATCCCCCAGCTGGCTGTAATGGTAGAAGCGGTAGGACAGCCGGGCCCCGCATTTTTTGCAAAACCGCCCTTCCCGTATCTCATCTGTATCGGATGTCTCGGCCACTTGTTCACTGATCCCATAGGTCACGGATGGATTGCGGCATTCCAGAGCCAGAAATGCAGAGAGGGCGTCATCGCCGTTGATGATCAGCTCTGTCCGGGGAGAGCTGTCCAGGACGCCTTTTAAGATGTCCATGGTGATGTCGATCTCTCCGTATCGGTCCAATTGATCCCTGAACAGATTGGTCAGCACCATATAATCCGGATGGAATTGGGGAAAGATATGGCGTGTAGAGGCTTCGTCCACCTCGATGCAGGCATGGTCCGCGTCGATCCGACCGTCCATGCCCGCAGCCAGGACAAAAGCCGCAGCTACACCGTTCAACATGTTGGAACCTGTGCGGTTGCAGACAATCTTTTGTCCTTCTGCTTCCAGGGCGGAGCAGAGCAGGTTGTTGGTGGTGGTCTTCCCGTTGGTCCCGCAGACGATGAAGATCTTCCCGCGGACCTCCGCCGCCAGTTCTCTTAAAACAGGCGGGTAGATCATCAAAGCCAGTTTCCCTGCCCAGGTCACGCCCTGCCTGCCCATGTGCCTGCAGATGCCGCAGGCCGCCTTCGCGGTCCAGACCGCTAGGATCCTTCTTATTTTCATGGCTTCCTCCATAATGGCCGATAAAAGATATGATAAGTGTATAAAAATAAATATAGCCCTGTTTCCATGAAAAAGCAATAGTTAATTGAAAAGGAGACGTACATGAAAAAAGATGATGTTATGCTCTGTATGATAGAAGAGCTGGAACGGTCCGGGTTTCCCGGATGTATCATAGAGAGGATCCAAAAGCTGCAGCAGGAGGCTTTTATGGATGGATACCGGTATGCGATCTCGCTCCTGGAAGAGAGTATGCCGGGTGGGGACGATGGAGCGAGAGATCCCCGTTAGGCCCGCTACATATCATGATCTATTTTTTACCGACGATGTCGTTGATGATCTGCTGGATATGGGTCAGATGCGTCTGTGACAGCCCTGTCACTTCTATATAGTCCCGTGTGTCCAATTCCAACAGATGGTCAGTACTGACTGAAAAGAATCTTGAGATCTTTACGAGCATCTCGATCGACGGCAGGATATTGTTGTTTTCCCAATTGGATATGGTCTGTTTGGAAACATCTAATTTTTCTGCTAATTGGACTTGGTTCAGACCGTGGGCGGCACGTAACTTCTTGATCACTTCACCGAGCATGGGATACCCTCCTTCTTTATAAGGCTACTAGACTGGAAATACATTTACAAAATACTAAAGTATTGTTATAATGGATTTTGTAGAAATTAAGGAAGGAAGGCTGTTTTTGTGTATGGGAATGGATAGGAGCGACGACAAAGGGTCCATTTTGGAGTCAGTAAAGATCGGGGATCAGCGGTTTTTTGTCCGGGATCTGCAGGAGCGATGTACTGGTCTGTTTGATGCCCGGCTGATCCCTGCGCCGTTGGCTGATAAGATCGATCTTGCATTCATGGGGACGGGGAGCGGGACAGAGGGAGTCCTGGCGCTGATCCGTTCTTTTGCGGATCTTCACCAGGAATATCCGGATACGCGTCTGTATATACTAGGAGCATGTCGAGAGTCAGAGAGTGTGGAGAAAAAGATCAGGGATCTGCAGTTGGAGGAGAGTGTTTTTGTCGTGGGCAGAGTGGAAAACCCTTCTGTCATCACGGAGGGATGTCGGTGTGTGTTCACGCCTTCCCAGCTTTCGGAAGATGGTTTTTCAGGGATCTTACAGGCATTTATGCGGGAGATCCTGCTGACAGGAGGAAGACAGGAGGTATAGATGGATGGAGAAGACAGTGAGGGACAAGGATATCAGTGTCATCGTCCCTATATATAATGTTGAGGAATATCTGGAAGAATGCCTGCAGTCTCTGGCAGATCAGACGAAAAAGGATATAGAAGTGATCATGGTGGACGATGGCTCCACAGATCGAAGCGGCGCGATCGCCAAGTCCTTTGCAGAGAGATACGATGATTTTATATATTTTTATAAAGAAAACGGCGGCCTGGGCTGTGCCAGGAATTATGGTGTGGAGAGGGCGAGCGGGAGATATATAGCATTTGTGGATTCGGATGATGTTGTCTCTCTCGATCTGTATGAGAAGATGTTCACATATGCGCAGAGGGACCACAGTGAACTTACGATCTGCAATGTTTTAAGGTTTGATTCTAAGAAGGTCTGGGCGTCCAATCTCCATAAGAGAGTGTTTAAAGATATCGGCAGCTGCACGCATATCACGGAGGATCAGGATCTCATCTATGATACGGTCTCCTGGAATAAATTGATCCTGAAGTCTTTTTATGATAAAAACCATTTTTTATTCCCTGAGGGCATTTTGTACGAAGATATCCCGGTCACGATCCCGATGCATTTTAAGGCGGATAGAGTTTCTGTTGTGGAGAGTTCCTATTATTTTTGGAGGGTGCGCGACGGCGCGACCAGATCGATCACCCAGTGTACGGACAGCCTCAGCAATCTGCAGGACCGGGTCAAGATCCTGAAGATGCTGGATGCCTTTTTTGCAAAAAATGATATCAGCCGGGAGTACTGCCTGCTCAAACAGAAGAAGGCGCTGGAGGTGGACTTGATGATCTTCGTCAATGAATGTACGTCCATGCCGGAGAGCACATGCAGGCAGATGTTTGAGATCATCAATGCGTATATGGACGAGGCGGTGGAGGAGGAGGTCTTTGATCTGCTGCCGCTCATCTCCAAGCAGAAATACGTGTATGTGAGAGCGTATGATATAGAGAGGCTCATCGGGCTTCTGGACTATCAGAGTAAAGATTATTATAATGCAAAGGTTGAAAAAAAAGCAGGGCGGTTTATCGTAACCTTGCCGGAACATCTATTTACATTGCCGGATCGTGATATCACAGATGAACTTCCTGCGTATGCGCCGAAAAGGGATATCACATCTATCAAGATAAGACCGGGCGGATACAGGATAAGAGCGTATATCTACCACAGCAGGATCCATATCAGCGACCCTTCAGAGCAGAAGATCCAGGCATATCTGGAAAATGAGATGACAGGGTGTCTCATGCCGCTGGGAGTAGTCCCGGTCAGGGACGGTACAGTCACAGAGATGTATGGGTCTATGTATGACAGGCAGACAGATACCGGCTGCACTTATGACTATGACGGCGCATCATTTGAGATCGACCTGGATCTGGAGAGTCTGGAGATCAGTGATGAGAACAGGGGATATAACAGGATCCTTGTATGTTATGAGGATGATCTTACAAAAGGTAAGATCCGTCTCTCGGGCCAGAGAAAGCCGATGGCGGGAAATGCTGTCATCCTGGATGATAGATATATGGGGCTGCAGTACGATGGGGCAAAAGAACTCAGGGTCTGTCTGAAAGATGGGAATGCTCTTGCGGAGCGGCTCACAGCAGAGGATGGACGGATACGGATCACACTGGGGCAGCGGGCAGACAGATTGTCAGCAAAGCCAAAAGAAGGGGAAACGGTATGGTTTGGGACGGAGGATGGCAGAGTATTTGAGGCGGATGCAGATCGTTTTAAGAGAGATATGGTGTACCATCTGTTTTGGGTCGATGGTGAGGATACAGAACGGAAACTTTTTTACCGGGATAAGAGCATCCTGATCCAGGAGGAGAGTGATCCGGTGGTCATCTTCAAAACAAACCAGGATCATGGGGTACGTTTCACAGTGAAAGACCATGTGACCTGTGTAGAGGATATGGCCCGGTCGGGCAGGACCATCCGGTTGGGAACGGAGACGCTGGCCAGGGGGGTATTGCGATCTGTCCCATCCAGGGCCTATCTATATGTCGATGATGATATTTCCGGCGAGAGGACTGTCTTAGGGGAGTCTGGATGCAGAGCCGGCCACGACCGGATAGGATGTGCCTTTTTGATCGATCTGGAGGATGAGGAGGTGACCAAGAACCTCTATACCAGTTGGCGCGACCTGCGTATATGCTACGAAGGCGAAGGTGGACAGGGAGTATGCGAGGCTATATACAGCACGAAGCGTTATAAGATCAATGTAAGAGTATCTACGCTGAAAGTCAGCATATACCGGGGAAATGACGGCAATATCCGTTTCATGTCCAAGGATATCTGGAGAAAAGAGGAGGACACCTGGCAGAAGCGCAAGGCTTTGATCGCGGAGAATTATCCCAAGTACAGACAGGAGAAGATAGACCCTAAGTGCATCATCTTCGAATCCATGTGGGGCGCCAAATATAGCTGCAACCCACAGCATCTCTATGAGTATATCGATAAGAACCATCCAGAGTATAAATGCGTGTGGTCACTCAATGATGAGAGGATCCCGATCAAAGGCAACGGGATAAGGGTGCGGCGGCACTCACAGGAGTATTACCATTATCTGGCTACGGCAAAATATCTTGTCAATAATGTGAATTTTCCCAATGAGTATATCAAGCGTGAAGGGCAGGTCGAGATCCAGACGATGCATGGGACGCCCTTAAAGACTTTTGGGCTGGATGTGACAGATGAGCTCCCCAATGAAAACAGCCGAAAAAAATATATCGAGAAAAATTCCCGGTGGGATCACTTGATCGTCCAGGGCAGATTTATGAAAGAGAAGGCATATAGCTGTTTTGGTTTCAAAAAGGAGATCCTGGAGACTGGTTATCCCCGAACGGATATTTTATATAACAGGGATCGAGAGCAGGTGCTGGGGATCAAGAAGCGATTGGGACTGCCTCTTGATAAGAAGGTGATCCTCTATGCGCCCACCTGGCGTGTGAGGGGTGTCTTCCACATGGAGCTGGATCTGGAGAGATTCAAGGAACGATTTTCAGATGAGTATATCCTGCTGGTGCGGCTCCATTATTTTTCACCGGTATGCCATGAGCTGGAGCCGGATAATGCGTTTGTCTTTGATCTGGGGTCTTACAGGAGCATAGAGGATCTGTATCTGATCTCAGATATGATGATCACAGATTATTCGTCTGCCATGTTTGACTATGTACTGCTGGATAAACCCATGATCTTTTTCATATATGATCTGGAAGCATATCGGGATCGCCTGAGGGGCATCTATGTGGACATTGAGAGCGAAGCGCCTGGCCCGATCGTATATGATACGGATGGACTGATCACCGCGATCGAAAACCTTGATGATGAGGTGGAGGCGTGCGGCGGCAGGATAAGGGCATTTAAGGAAAGATACGTGGGATATGAGAATCCTGATTCGTGCAGGATGATCGTCCGCAAAGTCATAAAGCCCAGTTGGATGGCGGGGAGTTCCCATCGTTTGAAACAGAAGATAAGATCATATGTAAAATTAGATCTATGAGTGGTAATGGGTTCCTGTCTGGGACGGTGTTCACGGCTGTCGGGACAGGGATCTTTGCTGTCCATAGATATTTAGGGGGAAGATCGTTAAGATGAGAGACTGTGTTGATAAAAAGACAAGGGATCCGAATATGGAGTTATTGCGGATCATCGCCATGGTGATGATCGTATCCCACCATTTTGCCGTCCACAGCGGATTTGATCTGGAGGCGGGCGCGGTCACGCTGCCCAGAGCATGGATCGAATGGATGGCTATGGGAGGGAAGGTGGGTGTGGATATATTTGTGCTCATTTCTGGATATTTTTTGATCGGTGATGCGGGGAGGATGTTTGACCTTAAGAAGATCTTGAGATTTTGGGGGCAAGTGTTCTTTTATTCTATGGGGGCATACCTGGTGTTTGGGGCGGCGGGTGTGAGCGGCTTTTCTGTAAAAACGTTCATAAAAGCTGCGTTTCCCATAACTTTTTCTGCGTATTGGTTCGCGAGTACCTATTTTGTCATGTATCTGCTGCATCCGTTTGTGAATAAGTTTTTGCTGGGGTTCAAGAAGAAAGAGTATCAGAGGCTGCTCATACTGCAGTTTACCTGTTGGTGTGTGATCCCGACTTTTACAACATCAAGTTATCAGGGGAACTCATTGATATGGTTCCTGTGTCTGTATAGTCTGGCAGGCTATATCCGTTTGTTTGGCCTGGATCTGAGGATACGGTCGGGGCATTATCTGGGCATGTGGATCGTTTTCTCATCGCTGACATATCTGTCCGCTGTCGTCCTGTGTATTTTGGAGGAAAGATTTGCAGTCCTCGCCGGACACAGCAGATATTTTTACGGAGCTGAAAAACTATCTGTGTTCCTGGTCTCTGTGAGTCTGTTCATGGCCGTTGAGAGGGCGAAGGTGCGGTGTCCTGCGTGGATAAATCTTTTTGCGTCCGCCACATTTGGCGTCTATCTGATCCATGACAATAATATCGTCCGCTATTTCCTGTGGCGGGATGTGGCCAAGAACAGCCGATACCAGGATTCCGCCTTTTTGATCATCTATTCGGTCATTGTCGTAGCATTGGTCTATATCTTGTGTACGGCCATCGACCTGGTGAGGAAGTATACAGTGGAAAAAATATATCTGAAAGCTGTGGATGCATGTATCAAAAATAGATCTTTTTGCTCAAGTATAAATGGTTGCAAAAAATAGGAAATAGTGTTACTATCTAAATAAAGGATCCCACCACCTCATGGGGGTGGGGTATGAGGGATGGGATGTTTTACATAGGATAGCGAAAGGTGGTGATACTATTGAAAGAATATGAGGCCGTATGGGAGATCTTCAATCTGTGTCCGGGGAACCAGATGCGGGATGTGTTTGTGGAAGAGCTTAAGATCGAGGATCTGGACGCTTTCATCAAGGAAAAGTTCAAAGACGAGGACATGAGTTACGAAAAGACTGTGCAAAAGGACGGTACGGTGATCTATGACATCATGGCGTCCCAGATCAGGCAGAGGTATTCCTTTACAGAGATCTGATCGCTTGTTATAATAGAGGGCAGAGTGAAAAAACATCTGTAGTTGGAGGAGATATGGATCAGGACGGACAGGAGAACATCCACAGGCATGTATTGGCAAATGGGACAGTCGTGGAGCATGCCCACGGCCATGGACACGGTCATGGGCATACGCACAGCCATACACACACGAAGGCGGTGCTGAACCGGCTGTCCCGGGCGATCGGGCATCTAAATTCCATAAAGAAGATGGTGGAGGACGGGAGAGACTGCAGTGAGGTGCTGATCCAGTTATCGGCGGTGAAGTCTGCCATCAATAATACGGGAAAGGTCATCCTCCAGGACCACATCGAACACTGCATCGTGGATGCGGTGGAGCATGGGGATACCCAGGCGCTTCTGGAACTGGAGAAAGCTATAGACCAGTTTATAAAATAAGAAGGAGTGGATACAACAATGGCAAAAGAATGCGACAATGCCAGCTGCACAAAAGATGATTGTGCAGGCTGCAAAGAAAAACAGGAAAACGGGATACCGAAAGAAGTCTGTAACCAGTTTTCAGAGATAAAGAAGGTGATCGGGGTCGTCAGCGGCAAAGGAGGCGTGGGCAAATCTTTTGTGGCGGCTTCCCTTGCGAACCAATTGGCAGCCAAAGGCTTTAGAGTGGGGATCCTGGACGCGGATGTGACAGGACCGTCCATCCCGAAGATGTATGGTCTGACCGGGGCTGCTTATGCAGATGAGAACGGCCTGCAGCCGAAAGTCACAGAGAATGGGATCAAGGTGATCTCAGTCAACTTGCTCCTGCCTTCAGAGGAGACTCCGGTGATCTGGAGAGGGCCGGTGATCGCCAATATGGTCAAACAGTTCTGGACAGATGTTGTCTGGGAAGAGATCGATTATCTCCTTGTGGATATGCCTCCGGGGACCGGGGATGTACCCCTGACGGTGTTCCAGTCCCTGCCTGTGGACGGCGTAGTGATCGTCACTTCTCCCCAGGACCTGGTGAGCATGATCGTGAAGAAGGCTTATAATATGGCTGAGATGATGCATATCCCGGTGTTGGGCATTGTAGAGAATTACAGCTATGTAAAATGTCCCGACTGCGGAAAGGAATTAAAAGTATTTGGCGAGAGCCATATAGAGGAGATCGCCAAGGATCTGAATGTACCTCTGCTGGGCAAGATGCCTGTGGACCCTGCGTATGCGTCCTGCGCGGATAAGGGCCGCTTCCATGAAGTGGAAAATCCCCATCTTGCGGGCGGCGTTGAGGCAATGCCAAAATTAGATTAAAATAAGTATTGACAACTCCAAACGCTCGTTCTATAATCAATATAAGAACGAACGTTTGGAGTTGTTTGCGTATGGTGATCCAGGAGAAAATGACGGTAGAGGAGAAGCTGCGTATCTTATCGGATGCAGCCAAGTATGATGTGGCCTGTACGTCCAGCGGCCATGACAGGAAAGGGGACGGCAAAGGTATAGGGAACTGTATCGCTCCGGGCATCTGCCACAGTTTTTCGGCGGACGGGCGCTGTATCACACTGCTGAAGATCCTCTTTACCAATGAATGTGTATTTGATTGTAAATATTGTATCAACCGCAGTTCAAACGATGTGGTACGGGCTTCCTTCACACCGGAGGAGATCTGTGAGCTGACTATACAGTTCTACCGCAGGAATTATATAGAGGGGCTGTTCTTAAGTTCCGGGGTCCTGCACAGCCCGGACTATACCATGGGACTCCTGTATGAGACGGTGTACCGGCTGCGCAGGCAGTATGCTTTCCAGGGGTATATCCATCTGAAGACGATCCCCGGGGCGTCTGCCCAGTTGATCGAGCAGGCGGGCTATCTGGCGGACAGGATGAGCGTGAACCTGGAATTTCCCACGGCGGAGGGCCTGAAACGCCTGGCTCCCCATAAGAGCCGGAAGACGATCCTGGAACCGATGCGGCGGATCCAGCTGAAAGCCAGTGAGAACCGCCAAGAACTGGCGGTCAGCCCCCACAGTCCGCGTTTTGTCCCGGCCGGGCAGAGTACCCAGATGATCATCGGGGCGTCCGGGGAGACGGATTATCAGATCGTCTCCGTAGCGGAATCCCTGTATAAAAAGTTCGCGCTGAAAAGGGTTTTTTATTCGGCTTTTGTACAGGTGAATAGAGACTTGGATCTTCCCGCGCCCACCCAGGGGCCGCCCTTGCTGCGGGAACACAGGCTTTACCAGGCGGACTGGCTCCTGCGTTTTTACGGATTCACTGCGGACGAGCTGTTAAGCCCTCAAAGACCGGATTTTAATGTATTTTTGGATCCGAAATGTGATTGGGCGGTGGGGCATCTGGAATGGTTCCCGGTGGAGATCAATAAGGCGGACTATCGTACATTGCTCAGAGTGCCAGGGATCGGGGAGAAGTCGGCCAGGAAGATATTGGGTGCGAGGAGATACGGCAGTCTGGATTTTGAGGATCTTAGGAAGATGGGGGTCGTTTTGAAGCGGGCTGTCTATTTTATCACCTGTAAAGGGAAGACGTTCTTTCCTGTCAAGATGGAAGAACAGGCGATCACGCAGAGTCTATTGGAAGGACAGGGCAGGAAGAACGGCACTCTTGTCCAGGCGGAAGGTTTTCGTCAGTTGTCCTTGTTTGCAGATATGGGGGTGGGACTGTCGTCGTGAATGAAAAATATGTGTTGGTCTGTGAGGATAGTATAGAAGGGATCTTTACAGGGGTCTATGAGGGATGGCGATACGGGAACAGGGGGGCAGAGGTGGAGCTGTGTATGGGACCTCCCGGGCAGTCGGAGCTTTTCTGCCATTATGTGGATGTGGCTGCGGATCAGGAAAAAGCGGGAAAGGTGATGCGCACCATATGGCGCCAGCTGGGGCGGGCTTCTTATGAGCATCTGTGTTATGCGGCATGCTCCACAGATAAGGAAAAGGGGACCTGTATCTATCATGCGGTCCGGAAAGGGCTGTCCTACGGACAGGGGAACCCGGCCATACTGGAGGATCTGAAAGATCCTTCTATATTGAAGCTCTCCAAGCTGCGCCAGACCGTGTGGCATGAGATGCACCGATTCCTGGGATTTGTCCGGTTTCAGGAGATCCAGGATGGGATCTTGTTCGCGGTCATCTGCCCGGACAATCCCATCCTGCCCTTGATCGGGCCTCATTTTGAGGATCGTCTGCCCAGGGAAGATTGGATCATCTACGACGAGGAGCGCCGGGACGCGCTGCTCCATCCGGCTGGGAAGCCTTTTTATATCGTGCGGGGGGCCGGACTGGATATAGAACGGGTGCAGGGCAGCGGCGACAAAGGAGAGTATGCGGCTCTCTGGAAAGTCTTTTGTCAGAGTATATCGGTCACGGAACGGGAAAACTTAAGGGTGCAGAGACAAAATCTCCCGTACAAATATCGAAGATACATGCCGGAGTTTTGGTGAAGATCACTATTGACAAATCCTTCCCTAAATGTAATAATGGGTCAGATTAAAAAGGTGTTAAGTTTAAACGGATAAGACTAGATCAAAAGGGTTACTTTCTATGGCCTATCATGGCTGACAGTAACGGATCCATTGTAGACGTTGGTTTCATTCATGAGGAGGAGAGCGTTATGGAAATGCAGATCAAATTAAATGGGATACAGGAAGTGAAAGAATTTGTGACAGCAGCGGGGAAATGTGACTTTGATATCGATATTTTCTATAATCGTGTGGTGATCGATGCGAAGTCTATCCTTGGTGTTTTGAGTATGGATCTTCATAGAGTCCTTACAGTCAGGTGTTATGGCACAGACGACCGGTTCTGGAAAGTTCTGGAGAAGTTTGCTGTGCAGAGCGCGGTGGCTTAAAGAGGATATCATATATTTTGAGGCCTGTTCCTTTTCTATTCTGATATTTAGAAGGGGGATGGGCCTTTTTTGGAGGCAGTCGTGGGAAAAAAAGTGATCAGGATATCGGTGAGGAACCTGGTGGAATTTATCTTGCGCAGCGGCGATCTGGACAGTCGGAAGGGTTCCCTGGCGGATAAGGAGGCCATGCAGAAAGGGAGCCGTATACACAGGAAGATCCAGCGGCAGATGGGCGCGGGTTATCAGGCGGAAGTGCCGCTTGTCTGGGAACAGGGATACGAGGGCTTTACCCTGCGTGTGGAGGGGCGTGCGGACGGTATCATGCCTGCCGGGAGAGCAGAGGATGAAAAAGAGATCGCTGTCATTGATGAGATCAAAGGCGTCTTTCGCGATCTGGATCATCTTGCGGAGCCGGTGGGCGTGCATCTGGCGCAGGCGAAGTGTTATGCCTATATGTATGTGGGGTCGCTGGCGGCATCCCACAAGATGCGGGAAGTGGCGGTACAGATGACGTATTGTAATATGGAGACAGAACAGATCCGGCGTTTTTACAGGGAATATACGGTGGAAGAGCTTTCCCACTGGTTTTTTGAGCTGTTGGATGCATATTATAAATGGGCGGATCATCAGGTGCGGTGGCAGGAGATGCGGGACGCTTCCATGCAGGGGCTGGAGTTCCCGTTTCCCTACAGACCGGGGCAGAGGGATATCGTGCGGGGGGTCTATCATACGATCGCCAGCAAGAAGCAATTGTTCGTGCAGGCGCCCACCGGAGTTGGAAAGACCATGTCGGCTCTTTTTCCGGCTATACGCGCCATAGGGGAGGGCTTAGGGGAGAAACTTTTTTATCTGACGGCGAAGACGGTGACCCGTACGGTGGCGGAGGGAGCGGTGGCTATCCTCCGGGAGCAGGGGCTACTCTTCCAGATATTGACATTGACGGCAAAGGAGAAGATCTGCCCTCTGGATAAGCCGGTCTGCGATCCGGAGGTCTGTCCTTATGCCAAAGGTCATTATGACCGGGTGAACGATGCGGTCTATGGATTATGGACCGGCGGGGATGTGCTGGACCGGGAGGCTATAGAGGACCAGGCGGCCAGGTGGCAGGTGTGCCCCTATGAGATGAGCCTGGATCTGGCAGTGTGGGTGGATGGGGTCATCTGTGATTACAATCATGTCTTTGATCCCAATGCCCATCTGCGGCGTTTCTTTGGCGAGGGTGTGAAAGGGGAGCATATATTCCTTATTGATGAGGCCCATAATCTGGTGGACAGGGGGCGGGAGATGTACAGCGCTGTCCTCACCCAGGAGGCGGTGGAAACAGCCCATGAGAGATTTTATCCCTACTCCCGGAAGCTGGATCGGTATCTGGATAGATTGGATCGGGAATTGCAGGCGCTGCGGGATGAATGTGAGACGTACCGGGTGTGGAAAGATGCCGGAGGGATCCCGGTATCTGTGATGAATGTGATCGGAGAGATAGAGACTCTCCTGGTGGAGGAGGACAGGGATGATATTGACAGAGGAGTGCGGGAGGAGCTGCTGGCGTTTTATTTTACGGTGCGGGATTTTCTGAACATCTCTGGATCAGTGGATGAGGACTATGTGGTCTATACACAGCAAGATCCGGACGGCAGTTTTTTCCTGAAGCTCTTCTGTGTCAATCCCTCGGGGAACCTGCAGGCATGTCTGGATAAAGGGGTCAGCGCGGTGTTTTTCTCAGCGACACTGCATCCCATGGGATATTACCGCACTTTGTTCAGCCGGAGGAAAGATGACTATGCGGTCTATGTAAAGTCACCTTTTGACCCGCGGCGGCGGTGTCTGTGCGTGGGGCGTGATGTGAGCAGCCGTTATACCAGGCGCGGCCAGGAGGAATATCAGAGGATATCTTCCTATATATATGCGGCGGTGAATGCGAAGGCGGGGAATTATCTGGTTTTTTTTCCCTCGTATCAGATGCAGCAGGAAGTCTTTCAGGAGTTTCTGGCAGCTTATGCTATGGAGCCGGTCCGCTGTATCTGTCAGAAAACGGGTATGGATGAGGGGGAGCGGGAAGATTTTCTGGAGAATTTCCAGACGGACAGGAAGGAAGGAGGGCTGGGAAAAGAGAGCCTGGTGGGATTTTGTGTCATGGGTGGGATCTTTTCGGAAGGGATCGATCTGATCGGGGAGAGTTTGATCGGAGTTGTGGTGGTGGGGACGGGGATCCCACAGGTCAGCCATGAGAGAGAGATCTTGAAAGCTTACTATGACCAGCGGGGCGGACAGGGGTTTGACTATGCCTATCGCTATCCTGGGATGAATAAGGTCCTGCAGGCGGCGGGACGGGTCATCCGCACGCCGGAGGACAGAGGGGTCATCCTGCTCTTGGATGACCGTTTCCTCCAGAGAGATCAACGCCGGCTGTTCCCGGTGGAATGGTCGGACCATATCGTGTGCAGCCGGGGGACAGTAGAGCAGCATCTGGGTGAGTTCTGGGATCGGATGGATAAAGGCTGAGATAGGATCTCAGTCGCCGTCAAACGCCACATCCACAGAACCCATGCCGCATTTGATGCTGATCTTATCGTCGGCGTCGTCCCCTTTGAAAGAGTGGCTGCCCATGGAATAGTCATCATCCCCTATGGCCACCACGCCTGCGCCGCAGGAGATCTCGTATCTATAGTCCTGTTGGCTGTTGGCCATGGTGACGGACATACTCCCCATACCGCAGTCCATGGACAGGTCTTCACAGTCCAGGTAGTCCAGGGTGAGTTCGCCTACGCCCACTTTCCATTCTGATCTGTCGGCGGTGATCTCTCCGGTCCCGTTGAAGGATCCTGCGCCCAGTTTCACATCCAGTCTGTCGGCGTCCAGAGAGCCGACGGTCACGGCGGCTGCCCCTAATTTCAGATCGGCTTTTTCGAAAGAAGTGTCTTCAGGGATGTAGAGACAGAGTCCCACTTTATTTTTTGCGGATCTGGATCTGGTGGAGAGCTGCAGAGTGTCTCCCTCCATACTCGTTTTGACGATCCCGGAAGGATCTGATAATATCTCTACGATGGTCTGGTCTTCGTCTGTCTCTTTTATCTCCAGGGTCCCTGCGCCCAGTTCTATATCCAGGGACTCTACATCTGAGTAGTAGATTTTGTCTTTTGCGCCTTTTTCACTTATGTTCCCAGGGATCAGGGAGAAGTCATGGGTATCTACGGCGTCTACGAATTGCCCCCATGTGGCGCCCAGGGCGACTGCGGCGATGAGAAAGCCCAGGCCCAGGGTTAAAAATGCGATGGATGAGATGATCCCGATCTTAAAAATTTTTCTCATGATAGCCTCCTTTTTATCGATCTTTTATGATCTTATTCCATTTTGCCTTGCACCAGTCGCAGGATCTGCGCAGCCAGCCATAGGACCGCCGTGTGATCCAGGGCAGCAGCTTTGATGCCAGCCAGACGCAGAGGATCAGGAGCAAGAGCCCTATGCTCAAGAGCAGTAACCCGAAGCCGGACATCAAAAGCCCCAGGGGTGGGTTTATCACACATTTGGCGATGCCTGCAGTAGTCAGGGCGATACCGCCTACCAAAAGGCTGAAGACTGCAGCGGCCAGGCCGAAGATAAGACCCAACAATCCGCCCAAAAGCCCGAAGATCATTCCCACAAGCCCGCTCAAAAGCCCCAGACATGTGCTGCCGCCCACCAGCAGGATGAGGACGATCAGAATGATCTTTATGATCTTATTGCTGTCATTGAAAAATCTCCTGGGGTCGGTTTTCTTCTTTTTCTGTGTGAACACAGGGCGGGGCATCTGCTCTGTATGGGGGATCCGTGTATCCCGATATCCGCGCTCTGTGTATTCTCCGTAATTTTGCCTGCTGTCGCTCTTGCCGGACTGAAATTCGGCGCGGATGCTGGCAGCGGCCTTTTCAGGGGTCCCGCCCAATTCCTGTATGACCTTTGCCTCGTTTTCGGGGCCCGCATCGTCAAAATAGCTGTTGTAATATTCCAGAGCTTCACGCCGTTCGGTTTCCGGAATGTCTGCCAGCAGGCGGGCAAGCTCTCTTAAAAATCCTTCTCGGTTCATCCCTTCTCCTCCTTTCTTCATTGGACGGGATAGTTGCCGGACAGTACGCCGCTGATCCGGGAAACATAATTTTTCCATTCTGTCTTGTACAGATCCAATTGGGCCGTGCCCTGCTCGGTGATCTTGTAATATCTCCGGTTCCTCCCCCGAAATGCCATATCGTATACGTCCAGACATCCGTCTTTCTGCAGCCGCCGCAGGACGGGGTAGAGGGTGGATTCGGAGATATCGATCGCCTGGCGTACTTCGTGTGTGATCTTATATCCGTAAGTACCTTCCTTCTTCCCAGATACCACCGCCAGGACAATGGCATCCAGCAGGGCAGCCCCTGTATTAAAAACCATATGATCCCTCCTTATAGAATATTATGTGTTTGTTGTTTGGAGTTTAATATTATCTTGTTGATAATACTATATATCATATAATATGTGTGTGTCAATAGTATAGGTGAAAAAATTTAAGAGTTTTGTATTTTTTGGTGAGAAAAGATCCGTGATCAGTAAGCGTCAAATAAGATAGTGGATAGAAAAAAGACCACCAACCCTCTATACTAAAAGGGCAGTGGTCTTTTTTCTATCCACTATCTTATTTGACGCTTACGATTTATCTAATCTTTATCATGATTTATTGTGTATTATTTCTATAATATGGATAAGTTTTTTGCTTTTATAGGGAGGTTTGTATGATTTTTATATTTATAGATATGAGTATCAAAATAAAAAAAGTAATTTGTGAAATCTAGATATTAGCGTAACGATCAGTTCACTTCTATAATAAAGTGTGTCGGATATTTTGTCTATCTGCAAGGTGGAGGAATGAGGCGTAGCGGTGACTACGTCGATTGATGACAACGTAGCAGATGGCAAAATAGACGGTACAATTGTTATAGAAGTCATCTTGTTGTTACACTTTGCGAGATATTTGCTCTTATCTGTATTGGATTTCCTGCAGATTGGGGCTTACAGATTGTAGATGAGATCGATCGGCTTGAAGATCGACCGTTTTTGTTGGTGTAAGGGTGGACTATTTATGAGAGCAAGTCTGAAATGTTGATGGCCAAGTCTTCATAGATACATACTGGAACGGTATCGTCGAAAGAATATTGTTTTGTTTCTTGTTCTTTTTCCAGATCATAGACTGTGATAGTTTGTTTCAAAGGGTTCACGATCCAGTACTCACGGACTCCTGCAGTACGGTATTTAAATAACTTGATCCCATAATCCATTTGCTGAGATGATGGAGACACGATCTCAATGATCCAGTCAGGGGGGCCTTTGCAGCCTTTATCATCTATTTTTTGCTTGTCGCATATGACAGAAATATCAGGTTCCACATAGTCACTGCCGTCTTTGTCCAAAAACACCGCAAATGGAGCAGCATATACATCACATTTTCCGCCCATAGAAGTGATGTGGTTTCCAATCTCTTGATGTAGTTTCCAGCTTATCTTTTGGTGGATCGTGCTGGGTGGAGCCATCATATACATCCTGCCGTCGATCAGCTCAGCTCTTTCGCCGTCCGGCAGGGCATATATGTCTTCGATCGTATAGATTTTTTCTTGAGGAAGTGTCATGAATCCCCTCCTTATTTTTGTAGATTGTAGAAGCGGGTTTAGAGTGTGTCTTAAAAATGCTTTATGATAACTGTGCGCCACAATTTGTGGGAAATCTATCCCAAATGAGAGAGCGGCGTAGCGGGCTACGGCAACCGAAAGCGGGAAAGATCACCCGCAAAGTGGGGCGTACAGGTGGCGTGAATGATCTTTAAGACACGCTCTAGTATAACCCAATTTAAATAACCTTACAATTTGAACATTGGTAACCGCCTGATCTTTAGGCTTGCGTGTCCTTGGTTTGGGCGCACGTTTCCCTTGGTTCTCCGGACTTGCCGCCTTGGCGTTTACCACTTCATAGACGATTGTGCTGATATCTTCCTGCGAAAGGTCTATCGTATCCAGGCGGTATTTCCATTTGTAGGGTACAGGCACCCCGTTGATATCCTCAAAATATTTCAAGATCCGTTCCTTTAGTTCCTCTTTTGAGTTTACGCGGATCCCTGACAGCATCTGACGGGTCATTTTGCTGAAAAAGCCTTCCATCATATTCAGCCAGGATCCATGCGTGGGTGTGAACACAAATCCAAACCTTCCGGGCACTGTATTTAGGTATTCCTGTGTCTCTTTGGACGTATGGGCGGAAGGCTTCTGGCAGGCAATATTGATTACCCATGCCTTTGCTCCATCGGTAATTTCGGCTTTGCGGCCACGGCCTTTGCTGTCCTCCAAGGCGGTCTTCACGCCTGATTCCATATATTTTTTCAGGCAGAGTTTCACAGTTGGCCTCGAAATATCAAGTTTGTCAGCAATGGCTCCATCCGCCATGCCATCTGATTTCAATAAGAGGATTTTGGCTCTCCTGTGGACTCTGGTTTCAACAGTCCCTTTCTGCAGGATTGACTTTAAATATGATCTATCATCATCGGAAAGAGAAATAGGCGTGGCACTCTTTGGCATTTTTTTACCTCCTGAAATAGTCTATATGTATTATAACATTTCAGGATAATAATGTAAACTTATTTAAATCGAGTTATACTAGTGTACTGTACCGTTCATGTTTAGCAAAGATCTGCCGGACAATTTTTCAGCAGCAAGGCGGCTGAGTGAGGCGATGCGGTGGCATCGTTGATCGAAGCCAACACAGTCTGATGAAAGATTGGGCAAGGAGTTTTGCTGAATATGAGCGGTACAGTACACTAGTATATCAACATATATCAATCCATTTTTTATCTCCCGATCGATCCTGTCATTCTGGGATATAGTAACAGAAGTCCCGTCCAGTGTTTGATCAGAGAGGGAGCATTTTTTGTCATGGGATCGTAATGAAGAAGAAAAAAGCCCGGAATTCCGGACTTTTTTACAAACGGAGAGTGTGGGATTCGAACCCACGTGCCCTGTAAAGGACAACTGCATTTCGAG
>CANTEW010000029.1 GCA_947652925.1 uncultured Lachnospiraceae bacterium | reverse complement strand
AGCATTGGCTCCTTTCGAGGATGTCGACTTGGTGATCGACATTATATCATGAAAAGGGAAGTCAATGCTTATTTACTACAAATTTATAGGAAAAGTAAAGTTTATATAAAGATCATGGAACAAAAACACTATCCAAATGAATATGGAGAATCAAAAGATGAAAGTTTGTCTGGTTGGTTCATCTGGTGGTCATTTAACGCATTTATATATGCTCAAACCGTTTTGGGGAGATAAAGAAAGATTTTGGGTGACTTTTGATAAAGAGGATGCGAGAAGTATTCTAAAAGATGAAAAAATGTATCCTTGCTATTTTCCTACAAATAGAAGTTTGAAGGCTCTGTTTATAAATACAAAGATAGCATACAAGATCTTAAAAATGGAAAGACCAGACATTATAATATCGTCTGGCGCAGCTGTTGCTGTCCCTTTTTTCTATCTGGGCAAATTATTTGGATCAAAAGTGGTATATATTGAAGTGTTCGATCGCATAGATAAAGCAACAGTAACGGGGAGGATGGTCTATCCTATTACTGATCTGTTCATTGTTGAATGGGAAGAGATGAAGAGAGTCTACCCCAAAGCGATCAACCTCGGGAGCATATTTTGAAGCTGACATAATGGTAATATCAAACATATGGAGAGACTATGATATTTGTGACTGTTGGGACACATGAGCAACCATTTGACCGTCTCATAAGGTATATGGACATACTGAAAGAAAATTTTTTCAGTAAGGAAGAGATCATCATGCAGATCGGTTTCAGTACATACGAACCTAGATACTGTACTTTCAGTAGATTTTATACTTATCAGGAAATGATGGAAAAGATAAAGGATGCAAGAATAGTCATCACTCATGGAGGTCCTTCTAGTTTTATAGCAGTATTACAGACAGGAAAGATACCGATCGTTGTACCAAGGCAAAAAAAATTTGGGGAACACATAAATGAACACCAGTTGGACTTTTCTAGGAACGTCGCCAAAAAGTATGAAAATATCATAGTAGTTGAAAAGATTGAAAACATCCAAGATGTGATAGTAGGTTATAACGATATAATAAAGAAAATGAAGATTGGTATAAAGAGTAATAATAATATATTTAATGAAAAATTTGAGGAATTGGTCCAAGGTCTATTTGAGTAAATGTAATAAGTGAGGATATTGAAGATTGGAGAAAGTCGTAGTTTTAATGTCTTCCTATAATGGGGAACGATACATCAGAAAACAGATAGAGAGTCTTTTAGCACAGACGGGCATATCTGTTTCAATCCTAGTGAGGGATGATGGATCCCAAGATGATACGGTACATATACTTGAAGAATATAGCTCATCTGGACGATTAGAATGGTATACAGGCAAACATTTAAATGTTGGATATAGTTTCTATAATCTCATGGAAAGAGTAGAGGATCACGATGCAGATTACCTTGCGTTTTGCGATCAAGATGATGTATGGGATGGTGATAAACTAAGTATCGCTGTCTGTAATTTGATACAGATTCATGCAGATATTCCAGCACTTTATTATTGTGGACAGCGTTTGGTTGATAAGAAATTAAATTTTATAGAAGAACATCGATTAAACGAAAAACGTTCCTTGGCCAGCCGATTTATCCTCTCAGATATAGCAGGGTGTACGGCAGTATTTAATAGGTCTTTACTAACGTATCTATTGGCGTATAAGCCCAAATATATGTTGATGCATGATACTTGGATATTAAAAGTTTGTCTCGCATTGGGAGGTCATGTTATAGTCGATCCGGAACCCCATTTAGATTATCGTCAGCACGGAGGTAATACAGTCGGATTAAAACATGATATCATATCACAAATAAAACGTGCTAAAGAATATATATTCGAATATCATATAGAGAGGCAAATGTCTGAGTTAAAAAAAGGATATTATGACATGATGGTCGATGAGTATAAAATACTCGTTGATCATATCTGTAAATATAGATATAATAGGGAATCTCGCAATATACTCCTGGACAAACGATATATTGATTTTTATGATTGGGGATTAAATCTTACATATAGGACAAAAGTGAGACTGAATAAACTGTGAAGATACATCCAGATAAAAAAGGTATAAATGTATATATGGATAAGCATGCTTATTTGATCACTGGTACAGATTTTCCTTTAAAAAGCCAAAATGAAATATTAAGGTTTTATGATGATCATAAAAAGATTGAATCCATCAGCTGCGGTGTATATCCTGAAAAATTTTTGGAACGTATTCAGTATTATCATTTTTTTCAGGATTTTTTTGTAGAAACAAAGTTAATAAGATAGTAAGGAAAGCACTTGTAGAGACACAAAAGATTTTGGGTATTAAACGTGATATAGGGAGTACCATATGGATTGAATCTGCATATTTTGACATCACAGACGAATTTGCAAGAAATGTCTAAGAGTAGGTGTAGAAAAACTTAATGGAGTGCAGAGAATACATATCAATCGGCTTTAAGACATGACTGTATATCCAAAATAAAATGTATTAAACAATATATAATATATGAATGCAATGCAAAAAAATACAGTATGTTTTTTATGAGGGGAGAAAGATATGAGATATTTTTCAATCATATCTGTGAAAATAGGTATGATAAAGGATTACATAGAATACTCCTGGATAGATCAAAATATTTATTAAAAGGATGAAATTTAATGCTGTTCAGTATTGTGATACCTGTTTATAATTCGCAGGATTATTTAGAAGATTGCATAAAATCTATACTCCCGCAGATTATCAATTTTAGTGCGGGGGCAGAAATGATCCTGGTAGATGATGGCTCCGAAGACCAAAGCGTAAAAATTTGTGATAGATATCATGAGATGCATCCAGATATCGTACATGTATTCCACAAAAAAAACGAAGGTCTTCTTTTAACACGGAGATTTGGATTTTGTAAAGCACGAGGGGATTACATAATAAATTGTGATTCTGATGATATGTGTGTACAGACCCAGCTCGATGATCTGAAAAAAATAATCAAAAAAACACATGCAGATGTTATATTTTTCAATTCTTATATTTTAAAAGACAACGGCGAAAAAGAAATATATTATCGGAAAATGTTTAAAAATGAAGAGTCTTCGATGCTCAATAAAAAAGATGTACTAGTGGAATATATGTATAAATCATCATATAAAGCTGTAAGCATGTGTGGTAAAACATTCCGGCGTTCTTGTCTAGATCTTGATTATGATTATAGTCCATATGGACGATTGAATTATGGCGAAGACACAATGCAGTCTGCAGAGATATATACTCTTGCTCAAACGTTTACTTATACCAATAAGCCTCTTTATTATTATCGTATGGGGTCGGGTATGACTGAAAAATATCAAGAAAATTTTTATTATCAATACAAAGAGGTATTTAATTGTATACAAGATCAGATCAAACGATGGGATCTTGATAATGTAGATTGGTTAATGGCATCAAAACTATTTTCGATTGTTGGACGTGCTATTACGCAAAGCAGATTAGATATCCAAATGAACTTCAAAGAACGAAAGAGATATTTGGAAAATCTTAGAAAAGATTCTTTTATCCAACAATACGAACAGTATTATAAAAGAATTTTTTTTAGATTACAAAATAGCCACAAAATAATGTGTTCTTTATTTTTATCCGAGCATTATAGATTAATAGATATTTTATTGAAAATAAAAAATCTGAAGATTTAGAGCCGTATAAAAGTGATTATATCCATAAAATATTTATATATGATTTTATAGATAAGGTGGATCTTGTGAAAAAAAATATATTGATCTCCGTTATAATGAGTACATATAACGAATCAGAAGAAGAGCTATCATCCAGTATAAATTCAATTCTAAAACAAACTTATTCAAATATAGAATTTATTATTGTAAATGATAATCCGAAAAATAATGTATTGAATCATTTTTTATCTTCAATCAAAGATGAACGCGTACACATACTTACTAATCCAAGAAATTTTGGATTAGTATATAGTTTAAATCGTGCATGGAGAGCTTCAAATGGGGATGTGATAGCTCGAATGGATGCCGATGATATTTCGGTGGAGGATAGATTAGAAAATCAACTTGATTTACTTCAAAAAGAAGATTATGATTTGCTTGGTTGCGATATAAGAATAGTAAATGAAGTTGGAAAAACTTTATCTGATCATATATATTTTCCGACCGTAGAAAAAGAAATAAAGAAATATATATATTGGTACAATTGTATTGCGCATCCTACATGGATGGTAAAAAGGAATTTATATGAAAACTTAGGAGGATATCGAAATATATCATATTGTGAAGACTATGATTTTATTCTGAGGACTATTGGATTGGGATATAAAGTTGGGAATATGTCCAATGTTGGGCTTATATATAAAATACGTTGTAATGGTATCTCAAAAAGCAATCATATAGATCAATATTTACTGAAACATTATCTAGCACATAACATGAAAAATATAGTTATGATCACAGAGCAACAGATTGAAAGCTATCGCAGATCACAGAAATTTAAAAAAAAGAAAGAAAAATATACTTATTATAATAAGCATAAAGATCAGATCAAAGGAAAAAAATTTGACTACAAAACTCTTATCAATATATTTTGTAATCCATATTTATATATAAATATTTTAGAAACTATTATGTTTAATAAATGTAATAATGTAAATAAAGATTCTTTAAAACACATAAGGTGAATGTTTAATGCGCAAAATAGTAAAGAGGATCAAAAAAAATATATATATATGGTCTCAGATTAAAAATTTTATATATCTTTTTGATAAAAAAGAAATGCAATACGAAAGATTTGTAAAGGCAATAGGAAAAATTGATTCAATTAAAGATTATGATCTTTTTGTAAATATGATAGAAAAGATTTTGCCTGAAAAAGAAATGCAGATTAATAGAAGAAATGAAAAAGAAAGCCATTTATATGGACATTATAAAGCGCTCACACAATATGCTGGTTTAAAAAATCACAATGTATCATTAATACCCGCGTTAAACCATGGAATTTGTTTTTCATCTCATCAATGGGAGTGTTCAGAGGATAATTTATGCTATGCATGTCAAGGAAAAAATCGTATTTCACAGGTACATAAAATAAATCCATGGAAACCTATTTTTGCATTTGGACCATATATACATTATGCAGAAAGTTATTATCCAACTGATAAATGTATGGAAATAAAACGAGAAATGGGAAAAACTTTACTTGTCTTTCCAAGTCATACATATGAAGGGAGTAAAATAAAAAGAGAAGAAACATTTGTTGAAATGATCTATAAAAAATATTCTTCTATTTTTGACAGCATCATGGTTTGTATTTATTGGCACGATGTTAATGACCCTTTTGTAAAAGATTTTAAAAAAAGAGGTGCAAAATTAGTAAGTGCAGGATTTAGAGGTGATGAAAATTTTATCAAAAGATTAAAGACAATAATAAAATTAGCAGACACAATAGTTGTGGATGGTATCGGAACTAACATAGGTTATTGTATATATATGAATAAACCAATATATATGGAAGAGGGAGAAAAACCAAACTTTGATGATATACGGCTTTTGGATAACTATTATAGATTCAAAAAAGCATTTCATAGTAAAACATTAGACTTTACACAGGAACAATTCAAATTACAAAAAGAATTATATAATGAATTTTGGGGTGGCGAGAGTTGCATAAAATCTAGAGAGGAAGTTAAAATTATTTTTGAATTATTGAAAGAAATATATCATCTAGCACATTATAATACAGAAATCATACCAAAAATAATAGAAAGAAAATTAGAATTTTGGAAAAAAAGTAGTTCCAGACAAGATAATATTAAATACTTTCTTTTGAGAGATTCGATTGGTATTTAAAATAATACAAATGATCATATCAATATATCTTCGACACCTATGACATATTAAAAAATATATAAATTTGCCAATGATCAATATAAGATAGAATAAGGAATATATAAACACATGTTAATTTTAGAGTTTAAAGGTGGATTGGGAAATCAAATGTTTCAATATGCTTTTTATAAAAGTTTGCTTTTTTACGGTAAAAATGTAAAATGCAAAATCACAAATGAGGATGAACATCGCCTGTTTAAATTGAATATTTTTCCCAAGGTGAACTTTGAATGTGTTAATGATCTGAAATATAAAGAATTACTTTATATGCATAGAAATCGTAATATTATGAATAAAATAATCAACAAGTTATTTGTTAAAACTAATCATTTTTATTATCACGAAAATGAAAGAAAGTGTATTGATCGTACATTATATGAGTTTAATGATGTGATCCTTTCTGGATATTTTCAAAATGAATTATATTTTAAAATAGTCGAAGATAAGATCAAAGATGAATTTACATTTCCATACGGCGAAGAAAAACTACAAGAACTTATTGCATCTCTAGATGAAAAATCTGTTAGTATACACATACGAAGAGGAGATTATCTATATAAACCAGAAATTTATGGAGATATATGCACCACAGACTATTATAGTAAAGCAATCGACCATATTGAACGCAAAATAAAAGCTAATTATATAATTTTTAGTGATGATATCGATTGGGCAAAAAGAAATTTCAATATTCATAATGCCATGTATATAGAAAAAGATTTATTTGATTCATACAATGACTGGTATGACATGTACATTATGAGTAAATGTCACCATAATATTATTGCGAATAGTTCTTTTAGTTGGTGGGGAGGATGGTTGAATAGACATTCTGATAAGATTGTAGTTGCTCCATCATATTTTGACAATCGATACAAATATAAAAATATAGCATGTAATAGTTGGATGACCATAAAAGTATAATGAATATTTAAAAATATGATCATAAACAAATAAGATATTTAATGGAGGTAGATATAGTGAATAAAGTAAAGAAATTATATCATACTCTTAAATCAAAACATAATAAAAGGTTTGTAAAGGATATGAAAGCTTATAATGCTTTATGTAAAGACAGTGATCTTTTCCAGATTAAAAAGAAATATTGTTTTCCTATATATAATGATAGTGAAGAGGCAGCATCTATAGATGAACATTATTTTTTACAAGATATCTATTTTTCACACATGATCAATGAAAATTGCAAAAATAAACATGCATTATGATATTGGCAGTTGTATCGATGGATTTATAGCTCAATTATTGAGTGCAGGAACTAAGGTAACAATGCTTGATATAAGACCTTTATCGATCAAAATACCTGGATTAGATTTTATACATACAGATGCTACAATGCTTGGTGAAATAACAGACGGAAGTATAGAGAGTATCTCCTCTTTACATGCGATTGAACATTTTGGGTTAGGACGATATGGTGACCATATAGATCCAAATGCATGGGAAAAAGCATTGAAATCGATACAAAGAAAAATCAAGGGGGGGACTTTTTACTTATCTGTTCCGGTTGGATATGAAAATGTTGTTTGTTTTAATGCACATCGTATATTCCGACCAAGTACTATTATATCTACATTAGATGATATGAAATTATATTCTTTTTCATATATACATAAAAATCATATACTTAATATAGCAGTAAATGAAATATATAACATTGAAGATCGATTGGGAAATTATGATTGTAGGTTGTTTTGTTTCAAAAAAAATTAAAAGGTTATATTTTTATTTAGAAAAAATACAATATCGACGAATTATTATTTCCGCTCATTGTGAATATTGGATATTTTCAGTATTGTCATTTGATTTTTGCAGCGATTTAATAGTCCAAATATAAGGTCATCTACAGATTAAAATATAGGAGATTGAAAAATGGATTTGATACATAAAATTGGATATATATTTGATCGAAAACAAAAAATCAGACTCATCCAGCTGGGAATGATCATTGTGATAGGTGCCTTATTTGAATTACTTGGAGTTAGTGCAATCTTGCCATTTATTAATGTCGTAATGGATCCAGATTCAATCAAAACAACTCCCTATTTGGATTTTTTTTATGGCTTGTTTAACTTTGACTCGGCAAATGATTTTATAATTATTTTAGGGATATTTTTGATCATAGTATATATTGTAAAAAACTTATATATCGCCTTGATGTATGATGTACAATATCGCTTCACTTATCGTAATCAATGTAGGATTTCTTCCAAACTATTGCGTTCTTATCTTAAGGAAAGTTATCTTTTTCATGTGGAACATAATAGTTCAGAATTATTAAGAAATGTAAATGTAGATGTATCTATTTTCTTTCAAGTTGTATTGGCAATCCTTCAATTATTTACAGAAATATCTGTGTGTTTTGTCTTGGTTATATTTTTATTATTTATGGATGTCTGGATAACGATCGGTGTATCAATTTTGCTCGGCATTTTTGCCACAGGATTTATGGGATCATTCCGCACAAAATTGAAAGAAATGGGATTAAGATCACGTAATTATCAAACAGAAATGAATAAATGGATGTTACAAGCTATGGGTGGTATTAAAGAAATAAAAGTTATGAATAGTGAAGTTTTTTTTGGCAAACAGTATGAAAAATTTTATTATTTATATGCGGAAAGCCAACGGAAATATTCTTTATTAGGCATACTACCCAGACCTATATTAGAAATGTTTTGTGTTACAGGATTATTGTGTGTAGTAACCATCCGTTTATTATATGGTGTTGAATTGGATAATATCATACCAATACTATCTGTATTTGCTATAGCAGCTTTTCGTATGCTCCCATCATTTAATCGTATTACAAGTAATATGAATATAGTCATGTTTAATCGGACAGCAGTAGATAAGATATATTCTGATTTAAAACAGACTGAAGAATATATTGAAAAAAAGAATCTGGAAGAAGGGATAAAATTAGATTTTTGTCAAGATATCAATGTTAAAGATTTAACATTTACATATCCAGGATCGGATAAGATCATTTTAGAGAAAATCAATTTGAAGATACCTAAAAATTCATCAGTAGCCTTTATTGGATCCTCGGGGGCTGGAAAAACGACTTTAGTAGATTTGATATTGGGTCTTTTAGATCCACAGGAAGGAAAGATCTTGGTAGATGGGAAAGACATCCAATCAGGGATAGATTCTTGGCATATGAAATTGGGATATATACCTCAATCTATTTACATTATGGATGATACTTTAAGAAATAATGTGGCTTTTGGAATATCTGAAGAAGCCATAGACGATATAAAGGTATGGAAATCTTTAGAAGAAGCACAACTAAAAGATTTTGTTGAAACATTAGAAAATGGGTTGGATACAAATATCGGGGAGAGTGGAATGAAATTATCAGGGGGACAACGACAACGGATAGGGATTGCGAGAGTATTATACAATAATCCAGAAGTTCTCGTTTTAGATGAGGCTACTTCTGCTCTGGATACAGAGACAGAATCTGCAGTTATGGAAGCAATCGAAAGTTTCAATGGAAAGAAAACAATGTTGATCATTGCACATAGATTATCTACAGTCAAAAACTGCGACATTGTATATAAAGTTGCTGATCATAAAGTTGTGAAAACTAAAATTTCTGAGATTTAAATAACTATTTTATAAATAAAAACCATGTGATCTAAGCGAGGGATAATATATGCTAAACGATAAAACGATTTTATTAACAGGAGGTACAGGTTCATTTGGCCATCAATTTATTGATTACATATTTGCCCATTACAATCCAAAGAAAATAATAATATATTCTAGAGATGAATATAAACAATTTATTATGGAGAATGAATATAAAAAGTATCGTGATACATTGAGATATTTTATTGGTGACGTACGGGATGAAGCACGACTTAAAATGGCTATGAAGGGTGTCGATTATGTGATACATGCTGCAGCTTTAAAACAAGTCCCGGCTTGTGAATATAATCCAAACGAAGCGATCAAAACGAATGTAAACGGCGCAATGAACGTCATCACTGCGGCTTTAGAGGCAGGAGTCAAAAAGGTTGTCGCTTTATCCACAGATAAAGCAGTAAATCCAATAAATCTTTATGGAGGCACAAAATTAGTATCTGATAAATTGTTCATAGCGGCTAACGCATATTCTGGAGGTGACGGTACGCGATTTGCCGTTGTTAGATATGGTAATGTTGCAGGGAGTCGTGGATCTGTGATCCCCTTTTTTAGAGACATCATTAATAATGGAGGGACAAAACTACCAATTACTGATTTCCGTATGACTCGTTTTTGGATCAGTCTCGAACAGGGGGTAGAGTTGGTGATAAAAGCACTAAAAGAAGCAAGGGGTGGTGAGACTTTTATATCAAAGATCCCTTCATTTAAGATTACCGATCTTGCACAAGCAATGCTACCGGGGTGCGATATGCCGGAGGTAGGGATCAGGGAAGGTGAAAAGTTACATGAGATCATGGTGACTAGGGAAGATTCTATGCGTACATTTGAATATAAAAAACATTATATTATATATCCAAATTATAATTGGTGGGGACAGAAAGATATCATCCCAGGCGGAGAGCTGGTCACTCCGGAGTTTGAATATAGTTCAGGGACTAATGTGGAATGGTTAAGTATCAAAGATATCCAAGCTCTCTTAAAAGAAACATTGGATAGACATTGATCATTATGGGGGCTACAGAATGGAAAAATTAGCGATCCATGGGGGCAACCCTGTTCGTGAAAAAAAAATCTTTTATGGGCATCAATGTATAGAAGAAGATGATATCGAAGCAGTCAGTCAAGTGCTACGCAGTGATCACCTTACATGTGGTCCAAAGATAAAAGAGTTAGAACACACTCTGGAGATATATACAGGGGCAAAATATGCAGTTGCTGTATCCAATGGAACAGCTGCATTACACTGTGCATGTATAGCAGCCGATATAGGATATGGTGATGAGGTGATCACAACCCCGATCACTTTTGCGGCTAGTGCAAATTGTGTGTTATATTGTGGAGCCCGCCCTGTATTTGCTGATATCGATCCAGATACATATAATATCGATCCAGATAGTATCCGTGCGCATGTGACTGAAAAAACAAAAGCTGTCATTGCAGTAGATTTTACAGGTCAGTCGATCAGAAATAAAGAAATACGAGATATATGTAATGAATATGGCCTGATTTTTATTGAAGATGCGGCTCATGCGATCGGTACAAAATATAATGGAAGATGTGTTGGATCACTTGCAGATATGACGTGTTTTAGTTTTCATCCTGTGAAAACAATCACCGGTGGTGAAGGTGGTGCTGTCCTCACTAATAAAAAAGGACTGTATCAAAAATTAATATTGGCACACACACATGGTATAACACGCGATAGATCAATGATGTCAGATGTATCACAAAAAGAACCTTGGTATTATGAAGAAATTTCTTTGGGGTATAATTATCGTATCACAGATTTTCAGGCGGCATTGATCACTAGTCAAATGAATAAGATCGATCGATTTATTGAACGGCGTAAAATTATTGTTAAAGCTTATGATGAAGCTTTTATGGGATTACCAGAGATCATTCTCCAACAGGAGATCCCAGAATCTGATACATGCCACCATCTATATATCATACGTCTTGTTCAGGAGAGACTGAACTGTACACGAGAGGGATTTTTTAATGCTATGGCAGCTGAAAATATACAGTGTCAGGTCCATTATATACCCGTATATTGGTTTCCATATTATCAGAGACTCGGATATATAAAAGGGTTATGTCCAAAAGCAGAGGAAATATATCAAAACATCATGAGTATCCCTTTATATCCTAAAATGGATGATCAGGATGTTGAAGATGTGATCCATGCTGTAATAAAAGTTACTGAAAATTATCGGAAATGAGGAGCTATTTATGTCAGAAAATACACCAAAGGTGAGTATTGTGATCCCTGTCTATAATGTGGAGAAATATTTACAAACATGTATAAATAGCCTTTTGGAGCAATCGTTAAAAGATATTGAATTGATATTTGTAAACGATGCATCACCAGATTATTCATTAGAGATCTTGCAAAAGAACGCTAAAAAAAATCCAGGTAAGATGAAGATCATTAACTCAGAAAAAAATTTATGCCAAGGGGGAGCAAGAAACCTTGGGATCAAGGCTGCAAATGGAAAATACATTGGATTCGTTGATAGCGATGATTTTGTAGATCCAAATATGTTTGAAGTATTATATAAAAAAATAACTACAGCAGATGCAGATGTAGCCTTTATACAATACACTTCCATACCTGAAGACTTTGAATCTTCCGGAAAAATGAGGGGGGGAGGTATACCATTGATCCAATGGAATGAAAAAATCCTTGCATTGGATTCTTTAGAGTTAGATGATAAAGGGCGCATGGATCTGATGAGCTATCCAATAGGAGGGATTGTTTGTGGATTATGGAAAAAAGATATCATAATTGAAAATCAAATTTTTTTTCCAGAAGATTTAAAGTATGAAGATAATTATTGGGGAAGTTTAATCAAATGTTATATTACAAAAGTAACGTTTATTCCCAATATAATGTATTATTATAGATACAATCCAAATTCTACGACTCATAGTCAGGATAAGACCTATCATTTAGACCGGGTAGCAATAGAAAAAAGGTTACTAGAAGATGTACAGAAAAAAAAGCTTTTCAAAAGATATCATACTGCATGGGAATACATGTTTACATTTAGATTTGCTTTTAATAGTTATTTTTTATTTTTAGATACTTTTGATATAACACCTGTTAAAACAATGGTGTCTCTTATGGAAGATTTAAAATCAATATTCCCGCAATGGAAAAAAAATAGATATTATCAGGAATTAACATCCAACGATATAAAACGTAAACATAAAATAGTAGCTAGATTTCCAAAAAAATATGCAATGTGCCATATCATTAAGAAACACTTAAAAAATATATCCATTAGAAAAATCATGCAAACATGAAGAATAATCTGAACATAATTGCAATAGAGAAAGACAAAGTATCCTAAAGAGTTATTAAATAAACAAAAGCTAGTGAATTAACAAGTTGCCTTTTATAATAAAATGTGTCGGATATTTAGTCTTTTATCAAGACGGAGAAGTGATGCGTATCGGTGTCTACATCGATTGACGACAATGCGGAAAATAGCAAAATAGGTGATATAATTGTTATATAACTCAACTGGTTTACGATGTCTGCATATGAAATCCAGAAATAGTAATAGTTATTTGGAAAATTTCAAGGGGAGATTGGATATAGGTTTTGAATTTGCGCAAAATATTCAGTTGATCTAGACGAGTTCTCCTTGACAAAAAGATTTGAATATTCATGTAAACGATCCTTTGTTGGTTAAATTGACTTGTATTGTTCTCACTTTTTTACATTTTATAATGTAAAAATGCTTTTATGTCATAGATAGATCATATGATAAAAGTAAAGAAAAAATAAACAAGATAGGCATTTCTATATACTCTCCTGAAGAAATGAAATATCTGCTTATCAGTCCACTTGGGATAGATATTATCCAAATTGAAAATCTTCGAAATAGAGGATGATATTAATATGGTATTTCAAAATAAGACAAAAGAAAGTACGATAATGATCATGAAAAATATAGCTATCATAACTGCTAGAGGAGGGAGCAAACGCATCCCAAAGAAAAATATAAAAAATTTTTGTGGTAAACCAATTATTCTTTATTCAATAGAAGCAGCATTAGAAAGTTCTGTTTTTGACGAAGTTATGGTATCTACAGACGATAAAGAGATTGCCGAAATTTCTTTAAGAGCGGGTGCGAATGTCCCTTTCTTTCGTTCGGAAGAGAATTCTAATGATCATGCAACTACGTCAGATGTGATAAAAGAGGTATTAGATATTTATATTAAAGATAACATTAAATTTGATTATGGTTGTTGTATTTATCCGACAGCCCCATTTATAACTGCAGAAAAATTAGATAAAGCTATGACAATGATAGAGGAACATGATGTAGATACAGTATTTCCCATAGTTGCTTATTCTTTTCCGCCACAAAGGGCAATCATTATACAGAATGGGGTCGCAAAATTTCAGTTTCCAGAAAATTTAAATGTACGTTCACAAGATTTACGTCCTGTCTACCATGATAGTGGACAGTTCTATGTATTTAACATAAACTCTTTTTTAAAAACAGGAACGATCATAGGTAAAAAAGCCCTCCCTATGATCATGAGTGATCTAGAAGTACAAGATATCGATAATCTGGAAGATTGGGAGATAGCAGAAATGAAATATAGGGTGATAAAAGGGTGGATAAACTAAAAGGTAAAAGATAATACAAAAGAATATAGAATGAAAGATTGTGGATGGCTATAAATCTAAAAAGGATTGACATATTGAGGATGATGGTCTTTTATATAGTGTTTTCATTTTATTTTTTGTATAAAGGGGGGGATAAAACCCTTGCCCTAAGGCGAAACCTTTAGGTCAACACCATAGCTTTAACTTTGGATCGGATTATAGGTTGGGGTAATAAGTTTGGAGTGAAAGCTATATAAAATCAATGAGAGATGGACAGACATACTGTGGTACAACTGTTATTAAATATTATCTAATTTAGGTAACAAAGTACCATAGGCAATATTTTTTGATAGCCTTGAAGTAGGATAAAACGAAAAAAACAAGAAATAACTTTGAACAGGGACAACTTTAGATTGCTTTAGCCGATAGTGGTTGAGTTTAATAAAGTAAGCAAATAAAAGAATATTTTTTCAATGGAGAATAGTGGGATGGATCTGATCAAACGTTTAAGAGATAGAGTATATATCATTGCAGAGATGTCAGCAAACCATGCAGGGAGCATGGAGCGGGCAAAAGAAATCATACATGCAGCTAAAGAGGCTGGAGCCGACTGCATCAAGATCCAGACTTATACTGCTGACACTCTGACGATCGATTGTGATAATGAGTATTTCCAGATAGATGGGGGTACATGGGATAGGGAGAATCTATACCGGTTATATCAGAAAGCGTACACCCCATGGGAATGGCAGCCAGAGTTGAAGGAAGAAGCTGAAAAGATAGGCCTGGATTTCCTTTCTACCGCTTTTGACCGTACATCTGTGGATTTCCTGGAAGATATGGGGTTGGACTTTTACAAGATCGCTTCATTCGAACTGGTGGATATCCCACTGATCAGATATGTAGCCTCGAAAAAGAGACCGGTCATCTTATCAACAGGGATGGGGACTCTTGAGGAGATACAGGGAGCAGTAGATGCTATAAGGGAACAAGGGAATAACCAGATCGTCCTGTTACGCTGTGCCAGCGCATACCCAGCTGTCTCAGACGAGATGGATCTTGTGACTATAAAGGATATGGAACATCATTTTGGTGTCCCCGTAGGGTTGTCTGACCATTCCTTAGGGTCAGTGGCAGCCATTACAGCGGTGGCCCTGGGTGCCCGGGTGATCGAGAAACATTTTTGCCTGAGCAGGGAGATCGAGAATCCGGATGCCTCCTTCTCAATGGAACCGGAGGAGTTCAGGCAGATGGTCACTGATATACGTGCAGCTGAAAAGGCTATGGGGGTGGTGAGGTATGGACCCTCAGAACAAGAAAAAGGGAGCCTTGTATTCAGACGCTCGATCTTTGCGGTGAAGGATATAGAAAAGGGTGAGAGGTTCACCAGTGAGAATATTCGGGTGATCCGGCCTGGATATGGCCTGCCCCCGAGAGAATATGGAGATATATTGGGCAGGATAGCCAAAGAAGAGATATCTTATGGGGAACCTCTGACTTATGAAAAGATAGGGGGCAGATGAGATGGATGTTATCATAACAGGTTCTACTGGGGGGATAGGTGGTCCTTTGGTCAGTCAGCTGCTCCCAGATGATCATATCGATAGGATATACTGCCAGTTCAGGGACAGAAAAAAGTTCATTGGGATGTATGGAGAGACCGATCCAAAAGTGATGATGGAAGAGCGGACGGGGGATCCGTCCAAGGATACAGAACATCTGATCTGTGATCTTCGACAGAACGGTCCCGCTGATGTAGCTTGTATCTTTACTGCTTTTTCAATATCCCCGATAAAGAGGATAGGCGGTCTCCCAAAAGAAAGGCTGCTAGAGAATCTATACATCAATCTGGTCGATCCGATCATGTTGTCTGATGCTCTGATGAGATATAAAAAAAGATATGGGGTGAGACTGAGGTTCATCAATTTTGACAGTGGCGCGGCTTACAGGCCATTAGAAGGCTGGTCATTATATTCAGCTTCAAAGGCATATATGAACATGTTCTTAAAGACGTTGCGATTGGAAGACCCAGATATAAGAGTGGTCTCTTACGAGCCAGGTGTTGTGGACACGCCTATGCAGGCAGAGATCCGTCGAACGGAAAGAGAAGAATTTGGCGATGTAGATCTGTTTAAAACGTATCACAAGGATGGGATCTTAAAAGACCCCAGTATCATCGCAAAGGATGTCATCGATCGGTTCATCTTAGACTGGGATACAGATAGTTTCCATGCAGATCATAAAAAAAGATGAGATATGTTATTTTTTCGGATATACATGGGAATAAGATGGCATTGGATGGGATGCTCTCCCAGACAAAAGGGATCGATGTAGCAGGATATATATTTTGCGGGGATATATTTGGATATCTCCCACATCCACAAGAGGTGATCGAGAGATTGGATGATATATCGGGACTATATGCAGTGAGAGGGAACCATGATGCCCAGTACCTGGACTCATTGGATGACCTTGGAAAAAGGGATAGATATGTCGATAGATATGGGATGAGTTATCTCTTAAACCCCTCTGAAAGTGTAGTTGGGTTTATATACAGTCTGCCCGATATGTTAGAACTCTGCCTTGATGGGCTGAAGGTCGCAGTGGCCCATGGGGATCTGACGGATCATCTCAATGGCCGGATATATCCAGATACGAGGATCGATGCTACAGATCTATATACTGGATACGACATCGTGATATTAGGGCATACCCATTATCAGATGATGAGATATGTGGGGGATACCATAGTGCTGAATCCCGGTTCATTAGGGCAGCCGAGGGACCATAAAGGGTTCAGTTATTGTATATTGGATACAGAGTCTGTCGATCCTTCTTTCCACACAGTAGGATTGGACACAGGAGCCTTGATCGCTGATCTGATGGAGCGGGAAGAGGATGGGAGACTCGTGGCATATATCCGGAAGAGATCGGAGGTAGGGATGTGAAAGAGCGGTATCTGATCACAGCGATAGGCGGGGATATCGGTTCGAGTGTTGCCCGTTGTATGTGGCAGGCATATGGGGAGGGTGATCTTGTCGGATGCGATATCACACCATATGTAGCAGGCTATGACTATGTGAATGGATTTTTTTTGGCCCCTCCGTATAAGGAAGGGCTACGATATATAGAAGCTATATATGCAGAATGCATCAAGCGGGACATAACATGTATAATGCCAATGACCGAGGGGGAGATCCGGCTTTTTGACAGTCATCGGGAGAGGTTCCATGATGCTGGGATCAAGCTGATGATAAATGACCATCATATCCTTGCAACATCTTTTAGTAAATACAAGACAGCCAAGATGGTCAGGGGATTAGGTCTGCCGTCTCCAAGGACATGGTATCCGGGAGAGGTCATGGATGGCCTGGATTTTCCTGTGGTCATCAAATCAGATACTGGATGTGGATCCAGATCCGTGAAGATCGCATATGATCCTCCTTCATTGGAGTCATCCTTACAACAGACAGAAGATGGGATCATCCAGGAATATATCGGCACGGAAGATGAAGAATATACAGCAGGGGTCTTTTCAGATGGGACAGATATCTTATCTATAGCATTCAAGAGGAGTCTGGGATTTGGGGGCATGAGTGTGCGGGTCGAGAGGGTCATGGATCCGAGGATACAGGAGATCTGTGAGAGAGTGGCTGGACATCTCCAGTTGAGGGGTGCGATAAATATCCAGATGCGCAAGCAGGATGGGGATTACTATGTCTTCGAGATAAATCCAAGGATATCCAGCACAGTGGGATTCCGTTACCAGCTTGGTTTTAAGGACGTAGAATGGTGGCTGGATCTTTTGGACGGTAAAAGAGAGAAGATAAAGTATGTCGATGAAAGAACCCCTATGGTCGGTATAAGGGTATTGGGCGAGAGGATCTTCAAAGAAGGGATCGGACAAGATATAGACCTTGCAAACACATGGATCGAAAAAGAAGGATTTGATAGAAAGGGGGGATCCTACTGAGCAATAATAAAAATGCATTCCCCTTATGCAGATGGCTGGAGAAACAGGGAGAGACTGTATATTTTTTTAGCGGCAGATTGTCAGGATCTCAGATCCGCTTTTATTCGCCTAGTTTTGTGATCAGCTATAATTACAGACATATCATACCCGGAGAGATCATCAGAGAGATCGGAGACCGCATCATCAATCTACATATATCATATCTCCCATGGAACAGAGGCGCGGATCCCAATTTCTGGAGTTTTATGGATGACACCCCAAAAGGTGTGACGATCCATAGAGTATCGAGTGGGTTGGATCAGGGGAGCATCCTCGTCCAAAAAGAATTATTTTTTGATGAACATGTCGAGACATTCCAGACAACATATGACACATTGAATAAAGAGATATCGATCCTCTTCCAAGACAATTGGGAGAGGATCAAAGAGCAGTCGATCGTGCCAAAGGAACAGATAGGAGAAGGTTCTTGCCATAAAAAGCAGGAATTGGTCCAACTTTTGGGAGGAAAGGCGCTAGACCTCCAAGAGACCATATATCATCATAGGATGAGGGGAGTGCTGAAGAGATGAGGATATATTTTATCGTACATGGCAACGCCCAGACTGGCATGGGCCATATCATGCGTTCTATTTCTTTGGCAGAAGCCTTTAAGAGACACGGGCATAGAGTCATCTTCTTTAGCAAGTATGGACAAGGGATCTCTCTTATAGAAAAAGCAGGGATAGAGGTGGTCAGGATACCATCTGGACCACATTTTGAGGGTCAGGTTTTTTTTTATGGGATTCCTGAGGGATTGAAAGACGATCTCATGGCTATCCGTGGACAGATCAGACAAAGAGCTGATGCCATGATCGTTGATGATTATAATATATCCATCGACTTTTTAAAAGGTTTAAGGGATCTGACAGATCGTCTGGTCTATATCGATGACCTGGATCTTTTTCCTTACCCGGTAGATATCTTAGTCAATGGCACGGCCTCAGCTTTTGATATGGGTTATGAAAGAACGCAGGACGCCCAGCTCTTATTAGGGCTTAGATATAACCAAGTGCGGAGAGGATTTTCTGATCAGTCGCTAAAGGATGTCAGAGAGGATGCCACAGATGTATTGATCACGACAGGGAATGGGGATCCATTCCATATGACCGAAAAGATCTTGGGGATAGTACTGTCAGAGGAGAGGTTCTCGGGATTGAGATACCATGTCATAGTCGGGGGCGGGTTTGAAAAAGATATATGGACCGATCCAGGACTCAGGGATAATGGACAAGTCCTGTTGTACGATCGTCCAAGTGATATGTGTGGGATCATGTCAGGATGTGATCTGGCAGTATCTGCTGGAGGGTCCACATTATATGAACTCGCAGCATGCGGTATCCCGACCGCCGCGTTTGCATACGCGGATAACCAGCTCCTCCATATAAGAGCATTGGAACGGCAAAGACTGCTGAGATATATTGGGTATCACGACAGATTGGACGGACAAAAGCTGATCGATCATATCCTATACCTGATGGGACATCCCGATATACGGAAAAAGATAGCCGCAGAGCAGCGGGCATTGGTAGATGGGAAAGGCTGTGACAGGATAGTGGAAAAGATCGAACAGTATGACAGAAAGAAGCGTTGATGGATACACAGGAGGGGGCAAGGACAGAATTGTATGATGACCGAGAAAAAACAGATAATGTCGAATGACCTCGGCAGAGGGTTCAACCTTCATAAAAAGGAATATGAGGAAAAAGCAATAGAGATCCTCCGTTCAGGCTGGTATGTTTTAGGAAAAGAGGTTGAGGCATTTGAGCAAGAATGGGCAGCTCACTGTGGGAGTAGATACTGTGTTGCTCTGAATAGTGGTCTGGATGCATTGATATTAGCTTTTCGTGCCTTAGGGATAGGTGAAGGCGACGAAGTCATTGTGCAAGGCAATACATATATCGCAAGTGTGATGGGGATCACAATAAATGGCGCTTCTCCTATTTTTGTTGAACCAGATGAACATTACAGTATTGATGCAGATAAGATCGAAGAAAAAATAACAAAACGTACAAAAGCAATACTTGTTGTACATCTATATGGTATCCCAGCCAGGATGGATAAAGTGACCGCCATTTGTCAAAAGTATGGTCTGCGGTTAGTGGAAGACTGTGCCCAATCTCATGGAACGACATATGGAACAAAAATGACTGGGACGTTTGGGGATATTGGATGTTTTTCATTTTACCCATCAAAAAATCTAGGAGCTTTTGGTGATGGCGGCGCTATCATAACGGAAAATGGAAAGGTCGCGTCTGATATCCGTATGTTTAGGAACTATGGGAGCAAAAAAAGGTATCAGAACGAAGTTATAGGGGTCAATAGCCGGTTAGATGAGATGCAGGCAGGTCTGCTCCGTGTAAAGTTGAAACATTTGGAAAAGCTCACACAAGAAAGGGAAAGGATCGCAGAGAGATATCTAAACGAGATCCATAATGATGCGATCATCTTACCTATGCCAAGGACTGGTCCTGGGGATCGTACTGTCTGGCACCAGTTTGTTATAAGATGCAAAAAACGGAAAGCTCTGATAGATCACTTAATGACTAGGGGGATCGGTACACTGATCCATTATCCGATCCCACCACACTTATCAGAGGCGTATAGTTATTTGGGGCATTGTAAAGGTTTTCTTCCGATCACAGAAGATTATGCAGATACGGTATGTTCTATACCGATCTTTAATGGCATGACAGAAACAGAACAGAGTAAAGTGATCGATGCGATAAATATATTTGAAAAATAAGCCTATTTTTATCAACTCGACCACGCTTTAGTAGGGGGTGTATTTTTGCAGACTCTGTACAATGATTTTTTAAATACAGCTCTTGATGACCATCTGGCTATCCTAAAAAAAGCCGCGATAGTCAATAGAAACATCAATGATGATCCTGGATTGAGGATAGCCTTAGTGGGGACATGCAGTACACAATATATCGCTTCTGTGCTAAAAGCAATGTTGCTATGTAATAGGATATCAGCAGATATATATGAAGGTCATTATAACAGTATGATCATGGAAGTGTTCGATGATGAGTCTGGGATGTACTCATTCAGGCCTGACATTGTGATATTGCTCCCGGATCACCGGGATATCAAGAACCTGCCAGATCTATTTGATGATCCAAACACAGTGGAGCAAAAAGTAGAAGAAGCAGTAGCTGGTCTGGGACGTCTAGTTGAGCAGATCCATGGACGCTTGGAAAACACACAGATCCTGTTCTCCAATATTGTTGTCCCCTATCCTTCTAGTCTGGGGAATATCAATGCAAACGTAGCTTATTCAGAGACAGGGTTTTATGATCGGATCAATCTTATGTTTGCAGTATCAAAACCTGATCATGTCACGATCATAGATACTGAAGGATTATCAAGGGAGATCGGTAAGAGGAACTGGTTTGATGAAGGACAATATTATCTGAGTAAATTAGGATTCTCTTTAAGATATATCGGTTATTTTTGTGATATGTTACTCAAACAGATCATGGCTATAAAGGGCAAGATAAAAAAATGCATTGTGTTTGATCTTGATGATACGATATGGGGCGGGATTGTAGGAGATGTCGGGTCTGATGGCGTCAATCTCGATCCCAATGATGCAGAAGGTGAAGCGTATCAAGCGTTCCAAGATTTTCTTTTAAGTTTGAAAAAGAGGGGTGTACTCCTTGCTGTCTGCAGCAAAAATGATGAAGATATCGCAAAAGAAGTATTCAAGAAAAATATCTTTATGAAACTTTCAATGGATGATATTGCTTGTTTCGTCTGTAACTGGAAAGATAAAGCGAGTAATATACGGCAGATTTCTAGTATGTTGAACATCGGGACAGACAGCATGATATTTTTCGATGATAATCCGACGGAAAGGGAATTGGTCAGGAAGGTGCTTCCCGATGTGGAAGTAGTCAATGTGTCAGAAGATCCTGCACTGTATGTCAGGGATCTGTATGATATCCATGCGTTTGAATGGAACAGGATCACAAGAGAAGATGCAGGAAGGACAGATACATATGTCAGTGAACTGAAACGGAGTGATCTGCAGACAGGATTCAAGGACTATCAAGAATTTTTGCAAAGCTTGGAAATGAAAGCGCAGTTTTTTGAGATCGATGAAAAGTCTGTAAACAGATTTACGCAATTGATCAATAAAACGAATCAATTTAATCTTTTGACACACCGCTATCCCGAAGCAAAGATCGTATCCATGCAAAAAGATACGAGCTATGGTTTGTATGCGGTCCAAATGGAGGATCGCTTTAGCAGGTATGGTATCATAGCATGTATCATCTTGAGATTTATGGATAACGTCTGCGACATATCAGATTGGTGTATGAGTTGTCGTGTTTTAAAAAAGGGTGTTGAACTCTTTACGATCAAGAAGATCGTCCAGATGGCGCTACAACATGGATGCGATAAGATCATCGGACATTATGCCAGGACAGAAAAAAATGATATGGTGAGCTGTATATTTGAACAGTTGGGATTTGACCAGATTAAAAGTTCAGGGGATACAAAAGATTATGAACTGGAACTTATGGATATAGAACAGACCGAGTGGGAGAATGCGATCGAGGAAGTGTATGATGAGTAGGGATGAGATCAAAGAAAAAGTTAAAGATATTTTTAAAGATGTATTTGCATGTACAGATATTGAACTTACTGACAGTATGACATCAGAGGATATCGATGGATGGAATTCATTGACCCACTTGCAATTGATTATGGAAGTGGAACAATGCTTTGGCATAAAATTAACTACGGCGCAGATACGTGATACGAAAAATGTTGGTCATCTTTTTGATATTATCCAAAAGAGCGTGGGGTGAATAGTATGGATCAGGATGAACGGGTCTCTTCTATCTTAAGGTTCCGAAAAGAGACGGTCAATGGGAAGATCATTTATCTGAAACCTTTGACGAAAGCTGATAGCGGGGATATCGTCAGGCTCCGCAATAAACCACGCAACAGGTATTTCCTTTCACAGAGCTGTGAACTTACTGTTGCCGATCAGGAGCATTGGTTTGAAGGATATGATAAAAAAAACAATGATATTTATTGGGGGATTTATAAAAAGGGAACAGATACGTTCCTTGGTACGATCCGTTTATACGAGATAGATCTGAACGGCAGATCCTGCGAGGAAGGGAGCTATATGATCGATGAAGACTATGCGGATGAAGCGCCTTATGCCGTGGAATCCAAGATGCTGGCATTAGACATAGCATTTGATAGTCTACAGATCAAAACTGTGGTAAATGATAATCGTTCAGACAATAAAGTGATGAACGGTATCGATGATCGATTGGGTTTTGACAAAGGATCCATCAGGCAGATAAATAATGTTAGTTATAGACATCGATCGCTGACTGTTGAAGATTATCATGAAAACAGGATAAGATTTTCTGATTTGATCGATTATTGGAGTGTGAGATGAAGATACATCATATAGGCTATCTGGTACAAGATATAGACCGTTCTATCCATGCGTTTTTGAAATGGGGGATAGGGAGAATGGTCGGAAATATCATCTTTGATAAGGAGCGACTGCTCGATATCGCTTTTATAAGTGCAGGGGAGATGTTGATCGAACTTGTCTCACCAAGAGAAGGCAGTGTAGACATTGGTGAAGGATTGAAACAGTTAAAAAATACGCCATATCATCTTTGCTTCGAGTGCGACCATATTGAAAAAACAATAGATAGATTGGTCATGGATGATAAATGTATACTCATAAAAGAGCCACAGCCAGCGATCGCAATAGGTGGTCGAGACGTAGCATTTTTATATAGTGGAGAGATCGGTCTATTTGAGATCATAGAAATGGACAAATGATCATAGAGGGATTTATTATGCATAGTGAAAAAAATCAGATGGAATATCTGGTAAATACATTAGAAAAATCAAAAAAACGGTTGCAGAATAAGGGGGGGGTGGAAAGGCCATATTGACTGTTATCCCAATAGCAGTCCATATAGGATCGATCGGTCCAGAAAAACACTTAAACAAAAGATATATAAGCAATGGAGATCAGTGGGTCTGCAATATGGAGATTCTGAAAAGAGATTTTTTGGGGTTTGTACTCGGCAGGATCATAGGCAGTGGATGTTGGTTGAAGCCAGGAGCAAATACGCGGATAAACAAAAATTGGAACGGACAATATGGCCGATGCATTTAACCAGCTTGGAGGAAAGATAAATATCCGGATATGACCGGGAAATTTATATCATAGTAATGATAAATATTAAGTACAAAGGGTGGATATTAAATGCATAAGATGAACAAGATACAGATGCTCGAATTCTCACAAAAAGGAGATAACAGAGGGCATTTAGTCATCGTAGAAGGGGAACAGGATATTTCTTTTGATATAAAAAGAGTGTTCTACATATATGGATCGGATCCAAAAGTTATCAGAGGGCAACATGCTAATCGAGAAAGTGAGTTTGTTCTTATCAATGTTGCCGGAAAAAGTAAGATAAAAGTCAAAGACGGAGTGGGCAATGAGGCGATATACTGCCTGGACCGGCCACATACAGGTGTCTACATCCCTGCAATGGTATGGAAAGATATGTATGATTTTAGTGAGGATTCAGTCCTTTTAGTCTTAGCGAGTACGCACTATGACCCGGGAGAATATATCCGTGATTATGGTGAATTTGTGCGAGAAGTATCAAAATGAAGATATAATAAAATGATCTTAGAGAGTGTTTGAAAGCCTAAAATATACTTAAATTATAGAAAATTTACAGATAATAAACATGTACATTCCAAAAACGGCGTTTTAAGGAGTCCGGGGGAAATCTATGATCCCCGGCGTTTTTGGTACTTTTCTCGCAAAAAAGTACATAGAAAAGATCAGAACGGCCGTGGATCGTATCAAATATTTGTAAAATCAAATCTATTTACAGAATTTAGATGGTTTTCAAACATGCTCTGATGTTCTATCCGGTAAGAAATTTTAACGATCCAATGGTGCGGATCAGGCAGAGCAGGACTCTGTTCTCTGGCCGGATGGAGTACTAGAGCGTGTCTTAAAAATCATTCACGCCACCTGTACGCCCCACTTTGCGGGAGATCATTCCCGCTTTCGGTTGCCATAGTCCGCTACGCCGCCCTCATTTGGGATAAATCTCCCACAAATTGTGGCGCACAGTTGTCATAAAGCATTTTTAAGACACATTCTAGCAGAACAGGAGGTTGTAGTGAAACTTTCTATAGTCATTCCAGTATATTTTAACGGACCTAATCTACATCCATTGTATGAAGATATTAAAGAAAAACTGATCAATGTCATAGATTATGAATATGAGATCATCATGGTCGATGATTGTTCACAAGATGACAGTTTTGCCAAAATGAAGGAACTAGCAGATAAGGATCAAAATGTCCGGATCTTCCGGCTGTCTAGAAATTTTGGTTCTCACGCAGCCATATTGTGCGGACTTGAAAAGAGCAGAGGAGATTGTGTTGCGGTCAAAGCCGCTGACCTTCAGGAACCCACAGAGCTGATCCTAGAAATGGTTGAAAGATGGAAGCAGGGAAATAATGTTGTTCTTGCAATCAGAGAGGGAAGGGATGAGGGGAAAAAAAAGACATTTTTTGCGGATACATACTATTGGATCGTTAGAAAAACAGCATTAAATAATATGCCGGAACATGGATTCGATGTCTATCTGATCGACCGCAAAGTTGTGGATGTACTCACAGTTTTGGACGAGAAAAACAGCATATTAACAGGCCAGATCTTATGGAGTGGATTTAAAACAGCCCATGTTGGATATTATAGGCAGGCGAGAGAGATCGGAGAAAGTAAATGGACATTGAAGAAAAAGATCAGACTTGTTTCGGATACTATGTTTAGTTTTTCTATGTTTCCTATTAAACTGGTAGAGATGATTGGCTTTTTTTCTATCGTAGGAGCGATAATATGGACTGTGATCGAGGTAGTAGCAAAGTTGACCGGTAAGATAACCGTGATCGGATGGGTCACCTCATTTATATTTAATTTATTGAGTTTTGGCGTGATCATGATGACGTTAGGAATTTTAGGGGAGTACTTATGGCGGATATTTGATTCGGCAAGAGGAAGACCGCCATATATAATCGAAGACCAAGTAGATAGAAAAAATATGGAGGATCTAAAAAAAGGTGGGTGACGATCATAGACTGGTCTGGATCGATTGTGCAAAATTTGCAGCTATTGTTGCGGTGATGATAGATCATACAAAAGGAATATTATATGCGGATATGGATGTTGCTATAGCTTCTGATTATTCCGTTTCACTTTTTATCCTTCTCGCGGGTATAACATCTTATCTGTCAGCGGAAAAATATGTCTGTAAAAATGCGGGGGCAGAGCCTTCCTGAAAAAAACGAGAAAGATGATAACAGCATATTGCATCGCAACATTTATATATGGGATCTGTTTTGATGGATCATTTGACCTCTTGATCTATGTCAATAGATTGGTAAGATTTAATGCTTCGGGGCCATTTTATTTTGTACTCTTATATATTGAGTTGATGTTGATCTTTTGGCCACTCTATAAACTGTTCAGTATGTGTGATGATACAGTAAATGGTTTTATAAAAGAAGCTGTTATCTGGTGTATAGTAGTATTGGCCGCCGTGATCACAACTAACTATACAAATATACTTGATGTGTATGGCGGAGGCGGAAAGTTATTCGGTGGGACATATTTGATCTTATTTGTCACAGTATGTTATCTGCAAAGCATTTGGTAAACAGACAACATTCGATATCGATCAGTTCTGGTCTGATATCATTTAGCGGAACAGCATATATTTTGTGGTGGAGGGTGGAATGTATCCATCGTGTTGAGATAGATGCGTGTTTCCCATTTGGGGAAGGATCAAATCCACCCAGCATCTGTTTTATGTTGTCAGCGATTTTTATGCTATTGTTGATCTGGGGTCTGACCGATCTGTTCATGTTAAGTCATTACACTAGAAAGATCCTGAGTGGCATACAGTTCCTGGGCAGTCATTCATTATATATTTTTTTGTATCATAGGTTGTTCATAGATTGGGTCTTGCCGCATGTTTTGATCCATAACCTGTGGTGTCGGAGGATATTTTATTTTGTGGTCATGATCGGAGGATCGATAGCGTTGGAGTTTATATTAAAGCTGATCATAAACAAAGTGGAATGGTCATATGCTCCCATAAGACAAAGGACTTACGAGAAAACTGATAGTTAAGGAAAAGAAGGTGTCGATTGAAAGTTAAAAATAAGATCATAGATAATTGGGCCATGTTTATCGCTGCTTTATTTATAGTGATAACAATGATCTATATTGTTATCAAAGGAGATGGTATTTATCTTCAGATACATGACTATTTAGACGGGTATGCAGCAGTATTTAAGATGTTTAAAGATAATAGATCATTTTGGACATTTGGTACGGAATTGCCATTTTTAGGTGGAGTGGACCGTGACCTTATGCTGTCTGATCTCAAAGTATATTCATGGATCCATATGATCTTTCCAACTTTTCCAGCCATTGTGATCGGATGGTATTTAAAGATACTGATGTCTATCGCTGGTTTTGTATTTCTTGGAAAGACCATATATGGACATGCGAAAGATATAAATATTTTTATTATCTGCGGACTGATCTATGGGATACTCCCAACATATCCGCCAACACCTCTGGGATTTGCATCATTGCCGTTTTTACTTGCGGTACTGATCAGATCACATCGCAATTTTGAGTGGAAATATATATTGGTGTTATTGGTGTATCCCATTTTTTCTGATCTTTCTTTTTTTGGTATATTTATTTGTGGCTATCTCTCTATATTTCTTGTTGCCTATTCGATATCTGCGAGAAAGATAGCATGGCGATCCATTCTTGCATTGATAGCATTATCCGTGGGTTACATTGCCACAGAGTGGAGATTATTTTACGCGATATTGTTTTCGAATGAAGATTCATTAAAAGCATCAGGAATGATCGGATACAAAGGATGGGGAGAAGCATCAAAAGATATCTTGGATGCATTTTTCTTTGGACAATACCATAGTGGTTCCCAGCATACGGTCATTATACTCCCAATCTGTTTTATCTATTTTATTTATATGAATCGTAACTATATAAAAGGACGAAGTTGGAAAAAAGTGTGTCTAGATCCTTTCAACTGGCTGATGGTCTGGCAAGGATTTAATTGTATGATATATGGACTTGACAATATAAAGGTGATAAAGGATATCATCGCTTTGATCTTCCCTCCACTCAAAGGGTTTTCATTTGCCCGCACACTTTGGTTCAGTCCATTTATCTGGTATTTTGCCTTCATGATGATCCTTTGCAGGCTTGATTTAAAAAAAGTTGTAAAATTTGTCTTATGCAGTGTTGCTTTTATCGTGGCGTGCCTGTATCCTAGTACATATAATCATATACGACCTAACTGCATTGGTGCAAAGACGTTGGATCACCTTTCATATGGGGAATTTTATTCCACGGATCTGTTTGATAAGATCAAAAATGATATTGGATATAGTGGTGAATGGTCGATCGCATTCGGGATGCATCCTTCGATCATCGAATACAATGGGATAGCATCATTGGACGGATACATGTCCTACTATCCAAAAAAATACAAAGAAAAATTTCGGACACTGATCGAGCCAGAGTTGAAAGTCGATCCAGTCAACAGGGAGTATTTTGACTCATGGGGAGGTCGGGCATATATTTTTTCAAAAGACATTACTTATGCACCAGACAGAGATATAGAGCCAAAGAAAGCGGATATGCTCATTGACCCAGATGTATTTTGTGAAATGGGTGGGAAATATGTATTTTCGAGAGTGGAGATATTAAATGCGGAGATCCTCGGATTGAATGAGAGAGGTGTTTATCGTGGAAAAGGTTCACCATATACGATATATGTATATGAGAGTTGAATATATTTCGATATAAGGAGTTATGAAGAGATGAAGATTTTAATATTTGGTATGGGCGTTGTTGCTGATACATATTTGCATACATATGGAAATATCACCACATCTGTCATTGGTTTTTTGGAGTCTGGAGAGAGTGGGGGGATGGAAACAGATATCATGACAAACCTGTATACTCACTAAAGGATCTTGAACGGATAGACTTTGATGAGATCCACATAGCAAATTCACATTATGAAACAGTGTTACAGTTATGGAAATGCGGCGTCGAAAAGAATAAAGTTGTTCTTTGCTACATTGGATTAGTGGAGAGATACGTTGAAGAAAATGGGATACTTGATGTAAAGTTTAAGCTTCCCGCAGTCCTTACCAGTAAATTTTTCCATTCAGGGATACTGGGAGATAAAATATTGTATTTGGGCAAAAATAGTGTGATCCTTAACAAAGATTATTTCCGATTAGGGACATTGCAACTTCTCGTTGAGGAGATATCAGCACGAAATATCATGGGCGATACTGCTGAACTTGGTGTGTATAAAGGTGATTTTGCAAGATACATGAATTCCTATCTTCCGGATAGAATGCTTTATCTTTTCGATACATTCGAAGGATTTTCAGAGATTGAAGAAAATGAAAATATAGCAAGAGGTTTTTCTAGCAGAAAAGATATAGTACATAGCTCTTTTGCAGATACGAGTGTCCAAACGGTCATAGATAAAATGAAATACCCAGAACGAGTCGTTATATGTAAAGGTTTATTTCCAGGATCTATCCCGGATAATATCAGAACAAGATCACATTTTTCTCTTGTATCTTTGGATTGCGACTTGTATACGCCCATTTATAAAGGATTAGATTTTTTTACCCCAGACTTTCTGAAGGGGGTTATATTATGCTCCACGATTATAACAATGATAAATTTTCTGCTGGGATAAAAAAAGCTGTTGATGAATATGAACGATCAAATAATATACGGATGCCAAAAGTCCCTCTTCCAGATGAAGAAGGTACTTTGATCATTACAAAATGAAGGTGGAAGACATGGATGATAAAGAAAAGATCAGGGTGGAAAAGTGTTCAAGATATGCACATTATTCCGATAGCAAGATCATGCGTATGGCTACAGAATATTGTGGGGAAATATTTAAGAGATATCTGAAACCCGGGAGTATACTTGAGCTAGGACCTGCAGAAGGTGTGATGACAGACCTTTTATATCCTTTTTATGATGATTATACAGTTGTGGATGGAGCTGATCTTTTTATCAAGAAGATCATGGAACGTCATAAAAATATACGGGGTTATGTAAGCTTATTTGAAGAGTTTGTACCAGATAGACAGTTTGATAATATCATTATGGGACATGTGCTGGAACATGTCAAAGACCCTGTCTATATCTTAAAAAAGGCTATGTCCTGGTTGAGCGTGGGTGGAGGTACGATTATTGCAGCCGTTCCTAACTCAGAAAGTATCCATAGACAGGCAGCTGTGATAATGGGGATGCTGGAGACGACTAAACAGCTAAATCCTACGGATATCAAAAATGGCCATCGGAGGATCTATGATATGGGGTCACTAAAACAAGATTTTCTAAATGCTGGTCTTCAAATACAAAAATGTGGGGGTTATTGGTTAAAACCCTTATCAAATGGGCAGATTGAAGAAGATTGGAATGCGGAGATGATAGGCGCGTTTTTAAGGCTGGGTGAAGGATATCCAGATATCGCTGGGGAGATTTATATCGTTGCATCGAATTGATCCGTGATAAGGATATCGAAAAAGATAGAAGATTTAGTGACCAAATAGTAAGGTTTTTAAATATAATTGTCGTAGATCACTCTTACAAAGAAAAGTCATACTATATATCCTTCGATAATGACCCAAACGCGATCATGTGATTCATTGGCCAGTAACGTGGACAGTCTTATATCTTTACTAAAGCTGGCCGTAATAGATCATGTTCGTCTCCCATGATGTTTGCCAGAAGATCCGATCCAGATGTGGATGAAGATATGATAAAAATTTTAGGGGATATTTATATCGTATAGTTGGGGGAAGGGAGAATGAGCGTATGAGTGATGTTCAAAAAATAAAAGATAGAAATGAAAATATTGATGCAATCAAAGGAGTAGCAGCGTTATTAGTTGTTGTAGGTCATATTATACAATGTATAATTTGTAAAGAAGATCCATTTGAAAATATGGTCTTTCGTATCATCTACTCTTTCCATATGCCTTTGTTTATGTTTATTAGCGGATATTTGTCTTATAGAGAGGATTTTGATTTAAGTGGTTATTAGAAAGGGTAAAAAGATTGCTGATCCCTTTCTTTTCATGGATATTGATCGATTGGTCATTTGGAAGTATTTTTTATAAAAATATAAATTTTATAGGATTGGTCCACTATTTCTTAGAGATATTGATATATCCTGATAAGGGATACTGGTTTTTGCTCGTTCTGTTTTATAATTGCGCGATACTTTTTGGGATTGGATTTCTGATAAAGAATATCCAAAAGAAGACGCTGATAGATATTGTATATTTGAGGACGATCATCATAATATTAAGTGTTTTTATTTGTAAATGTGTAGGAAAGGTAATAGGGATCTGTGGATTGGGCTTGCTAGGTTGGCATTCCTTTTTCTATTTTGGAGGATACTGGATCAAATATATTTCTGAGAAATGTAAAAATTTCACTAATATCATTACCCAAGAAAGATCTTTTTTGAGGGGGGTATTAGCATTATTTGCAATATTAGTTATATTTTGGAAATTTAATGATGAGCCTTCGTTCTCAATAAATCTATATACAATTCTGGGTAACGATATGATAGGCTATTTTTTCTGTAAGATTATCATAATTATTTATAAATATATTGTCCCAGTATTGGGAATCTTAACTTCTTTTATCTTGATCTTTATATTTCCAATAGGTCATGTAAAAAATTTTATCACTATTTGTGGGAGATATACCTTGGAAATATATATATTGCAAAGTTTTTTGATCAGAGATTATACTGATGATATTATCATGGATAGTATTATTTCATTTATATTCAGTATCTTTATATCAATGGGTATAACAAAAGTGATCGATCAGATTCCGATATTGAACTTTATCTGCTTTGGAAAAAGCAATAAAGTGAAGATATAGATCATGGAATATCTTTGGCTCCCGTATCATCTTTTGGATACAGGGAATATACTTTCCGGCAGAGACCTGTTCCTCTCCAGCAGAGACCAGAACGTTTTGGTCAGT
>CANTEW010000028.1 GCA_947652925.1 uncultured Lachnospiraceae bacterium | reverse complement strand
GGATAAGCCATGATGCTATCTTAATGCTTGTTCATAATATTTATTGCTAAATATGTTTTTATTACGGATCAACTTCTGATCAAACTATTAGAATCTTCAATTTATAGAGAAATAAGATCAGCTCTGTACGATCAAATCCGATGAAACATTGTACAGAGTACAGTGTAATATAACACGTTAGGATTTCATCGGGAAATGCAGCTGTACATGAGATGGCTTTTATGTCTTTTTCATATATTGTTTCTTTTCCCGTACAAATTTGTATCGGGTAGGAGGCTACCCATTAATTGAGCAGCCGACCTCCCACACCACTGTACATACCGTTCGGTATACAGCGGTCCAATAATTTTCACGATACTTTCAGATAATAGTCAAGCATGGAGATATATCCCAGGTATTTTGTCTTGCTGACATGGGTTACTGTAGTCTTGACTCGGTTCACTTTCAGGAATAGTTCTCCCTCTATAAGTGGGATGATGTTTGCAAGCGTCCTCTCCGCACCCTTTCTGCCCTTGCAGGATATCAGTGTGTCGTCCGCATACCTCACGAACCGGTGTTCTCTGCTTTCCAGTCCTTTATCCAGTCCATTCAGCATCACGTTTCCACACAATGGATTTCGTGGGCCGCCCTGCGGCACGCCTTCCTCCGATCTCTCAAAGGATCCGTTCTGCAATACTCATAACTGTGGCTCGAACAGCGGCGTCAGTTCCTAGAGCGTGTTTGAAAAATCATTCACGCCATCCGTACGCCCCACTTTGCGGTATATCTGTCCCTTATTCAGTTGCCGTAGCCCGCTACGCCGCCTTCATTCGGGACAGATCTCCCACAAATTGTGACTTACGGTTGACATAAAGCATTTTTCAAACACGCTCTAGGTAACCGCCTGCTAGATCAGCTGGTCTACAACTGTTGGTAGTCCTAATTTTCTGACCTTGCCTTTCTCTTCCTTGGGTCCTTGTGATGGATAACCTGAACATCCTATACAAAAGCCTCCCTATACCAAGCATTCCCCGCCGCAGGAGCGGCGGCACTGGCAGTTTACCGCAGAAAATGCACGTATCAAACTGAAGCCGCTATATCCAAAGATCATTTTTTGATCATATAGTCAGCAGGATTTTGTTACAGAGATCGCCTTGTCACTACACTGGTCTTCTATACGCTCTGACGCTGTGCGACATATCCTATTGTGATCGTGGTCATGGTGGTTTAAACAAACTGGGAGTCAACCTTTCAAATAAGTATCAATATCCTTCCGCAATCGTGAACGTTTTCCAGTTCCAGTAAAAAGTTTTTTTAAAGGCTCAATAACTAAAAGACTGCCATTTACCGTCTCATAAGAAAGCCTGATATGAAAATAATTGATCTGTTCTATTACCGCCATAAAATACAGTAAGATCCCAACGATCACTCCAGATAGATCTTCTTTTTCAAAAACCGCAATAATGATCATCGGCAGATAGACTGTTAATAAAATTACATTTATCCATCTTATCTTACTGTAGATCCTGCCAATTTCAAAATTACTTAACGCCGTTTTTTTTCTCACCATCCTTAACTTATTACGCCAATAGAAGCTGCCCTCTATTACTATGACAGAAAATATCAACAATGGATAAAACGAGATCCAATTCAATTTGAACGCGTTCTTTCCAAAGTCCATATCGACAATAAACTTTGTTGCAAAATACATTCCTGCAAACATCAACACGCCGTATAGTTCAAAGTCAGCTAAGAATTTCAGTTCTTTTTCAATCGGTCTTTTCTTTAACTGTTTTGCCATATAGTTTTGTCTCCTTTGCGATCTTCATTCTTTACCACTAACAGAATACCATGATCGCACTCATATTTCTATCAGATCCCCATTAAATTTCTTCCTCCCTCCGCTTCGCCTTATTCTGTCTCCTATTCTGCTGTCAGTTCTCTTTCTGAAGTTCCCTTATCCGCCTGAGATCCGCGTGATCTACTTCTCACTCCATGTAAGATGGGCTTGCATAGCTGGCGGATAAGCGTTCAGATCATCTGCTTGGGATCCAACCGCCACTGGAACGACAAGACCTTATGCTTTTCTGCGCATCCAGGATAGCCTGGAGATTCTCCTCCCTTTTTCTTGCTCCCCGATATAACTCATAAGATATCTTTCCTTTTTCCAAAAATAAGACACGGTCACAGTAGCTTGCAGCGAATGGATCGTGCGTGACCATCAATATAGTCGTCTTAAATCTGTCATTGATCTCCAAAAGTGATCCCATTAAATTTTCTGGATTCTGGACATCAAGGGCGTCTGTCGGTTCATCCGCCAAAATAAACTTAGGATCGTTCACAAGTGCTCTGGCACAGGAACATCGCCGCCGCTGTCCGACGGATACTTGATATGGGTATTTGTCCCCAACTTGTCTGATACCCAATATATCCATGATCTCCCTCGCCCGTTTTACGATATGATCGCTCCCTTCTTTCTTAAGGATCGATGGCAGATAGATATTTTCCTCCAATGTCATAATATCCAACAGGTCCAGATCCTGGAATATAAAACCTAGATCTCCTTTCCTGAACCCGCTCCGCTCCTCCTCGTTCATCTTTGTGATATCCTCTCCCTCAAAATATATATGTCCCGCGGTAACAGTGTCGATCGTGGCGATCATGTTCAGCAATGTTGTCTTCCCAGAACCGGATCCCCCCATGATCGCGATAAATCCCCCTTTTTCGATCTCAAAACTGACCCTGTCTATCGCTTTAGTGATACTTCCCGAACTTCCATGATATTTCTCAACATCCACCACCTTGATATATGCCTGCATCCTGTCTTTTCCTTTCTACAACCCTTTAGGATGTGTTCATCTATCATCTGTAGATCTCCTATGACCTAAAGATATATGAGGTTTTCAGACACACTCTGATCTGCCAAGTTCTATTTTTTCATCACATATATCCAGTATCTTTTTATCATGCGACACGATGATAAAAATATGATCTTTCTTTGCCTGCTCGATCAAATGGATAAGCCGTTGTACTGTTTCTGCATCTGATCCGTTTGTAGGCTCATCTAATATTGTCAGCGTTCGGTCTTTTTGAAAAACGCGTATCAGCTCCAGTTTTTGCATCTCCCCACCGGAACATTGCGCAATGCTCCCTTCTTCTCCAATATCAAGCTCTTGATCCCCCCAAAAATACCGGATCAGTCTTTTCTCCCGATCTGGATCGTATCCATCGACCCCAAAACGCAGATATCCTTTCGGAGAGATGTCGATCCGTTGTGTGTGCTGTCCTAAAAAAGCAACATTCAGTCTCACGATCTCATCACTGCTGAGATCTCTTATATTGATCCCGTTATAAAAGATCTCCCCCTCATGATCTCCAGGGTACAGGCCGAGCATCACATCCAGCAATGTGGATTTTCCCGACCCATTTTCACCCACTATCCCATAGATCCTGCCTTTCTTAAACTCTGCCGACAATCGCCTGAATAAGTATCTCTCTCCAAACGAAAATGAGATATCCTCAAGTCTTAACGAACTTATACCATTTTCTCCCAGACTCTCTGCCCTCTCATCGTATGGAGAAACTTTTCGACACTCTGTCAATAATGCATCCATACGGTCTGCCGCGACTTTTACTTTTGGATAACTCCCGAAAAGATCGATGATATCTATAGCAGTCGATAACATCATGTCCACATAAGTGTTGATGATCGTGAAAGATCCTATCGATATCCTTCCGATCACAACATTATGACCACCGATCCCCATGGTGAACAGATAGCATGATACCATGATAAGCTGATTCATATCAGAAAAAAGATATTGTGTCTTTACCTGGTCCACAGCACTTTTTAACATTCGACGGAATGAACGCGCAAACCTTTCTTCCATCTCTTTTGATACGCCATTTTCTTTTACAGATCGCACGCAGCATATCTGTTCCATCCCCTTAGCCGTATGAGCATTCTCTGCCTCTTTGTATCTATATTCGTTTTCATACATCCTTTTTTCTGATCTCCAATAGATAAAAAGATATATTGGGATCGTCAGAGTGATCAGCGACCCCAATAGCAGATCCACATGAAATATAAATAGAGTACTCACAGACAAAAGGACCATGTCATACGCGATATCCGGAAGGCTATTTAATACAAATCCCGTAACGACCGCCGCATCCCCGGTGATCTGATCTGTCAAAAAAGCAGCATCTCTGCTCTGGGAAAAAGAAAGGGATGCATCGTATATTTTTTGAAACATCCTATTACATATTTTATACAAAAATGTGTTATCCAATCTTGTCATCAGATATGCCATCCCATATTCCAGCAATGCAGAAAATACATCCAAAAATGCCATCACCCCTATAAACGCCAGGATCATGGGTTGTTCTCTCTCTAGAGAATCTATATATGCGCCGCTTACATACGGGACCAGCAACTGTAAGAGCAAGGTTCCTGATAAAACCAAAAAATAAACGGCAATGGCTCTTTTCATAGATAGGATCTCTTCCTTCAAAAGAGTCTGGATCTTCATATCTCCGCTCCCCTTTTTTCCAAACACACTCTAATACTCCATCCGGCCAGAGATCAGAGTCCTGCTCTGACCGGATGGAGTACTAAGCTGGCCAGTGCCCAGGAGGCATTGACCAGCACAGATATTTCCAATATGATGTCATCGTCCCTCATTTGATCTCCTTCGATCTGAAGGTATATTAATTGCCATACCAGCAGACTCTCCCCCGATGCTTCCCATGTCTATATTTTTTCTTGAGAAACTTCTTGATGAGTTTTTTCATGCCTTTTGTTCCAGTATTATATACAGGACAAGTATATCTACATAACTCCCGTGTCCTTTTCTTGCTCTGCGGCTGGACTAAGATCTTCATGCGCTCCCCTCCTTTCATTCAATACTCTTTCTGCATATGCCTGCAGGTACTCGCTCAGATCATAGCGGTACTGCTCGCATGATTGATTTTTTTCTATCCTGCTATGAGGGCATCCGCCCATACATATTGGCATAAATCTGCATGCGCCGCATTTTTCATCTTCTGTGGGATCGTATAGCATATAACTGGATATTATCTGCTGCGACTGTGCATCGCTGATATCGGATCTTTTTTGAGGATCCACCCACTCTTTGACAGTCCCCATACGGCGCTCCATGATCCCAATATCACTCCAGCATTTATACATATCTCCCTTTGCATCGATCACATAACTCTGTGTATGATCTGCCCCACAATAATTCCCCATTGGCAACGGATAAAAAGCTTCCAAAGACACAGGATCTTTCAGCCAGAGATCGAGTCCGATCTTGGAATATATTTCTGTAGACAGGCACTTGCGATCCTCATATACCCCATTTACAGGCGTTACCTGTCCAAGATAGCAGAATACATCCTCGTAGATATTTCTTTCTTTCAATCCCTCTATCACATCCTGGACCTTATCCTGATTTTCCTTATCTATGTTGATCCGGATCGCGATCGCGATCTTTCCGTGGATCTTTTCTAAATTTGCGAGTATCGTCCCATATGTGTCCCCGCCAGTCGCCAGCGGCCTTCTGCTATTATGGGTATCAGCATCCCCATCCAACGTTATCTGGACCTCTGTGATATCCGACCCCAATAGCTTATCGCAGACTTCCTCGGTGAGAAGATGACCATTCGTAACGATACTTGCCGAATATCCTATATCATATTTGCTGCAGATACTTTTTATTTTATCTGTCAGCTCTTCTATCTGTCTGATCGCTAATAACGGTTCCCCGCCATACCATACGACCACCAATCTTTCCAAATGGGGCGCTTCCATTTCCACCAGTCTGCAGATATCATCACAGACATCCTCTGTCATATACCCATCGCTGTGACGCCCACTCTCGTAACAATACACACAACGAAGATCACACTCCATTGTAGGCGCGATCGTCAGTGACAATACGGATGTATCAGATCTCGCCTCCAACATACGCAGCTTGATATCCTTTTTTTCATCCAGATCGTCCTCCACCAAAAAACCACAATGTTTCAGATCCTCTAAAAATCTAGGGTCTGCGATCTCTTTCCTCTCCGCCGCATATGCCTGAAACTGGCAATGCTCTTCGGCTTTCATATGTGCCAGGCTCCCTGTGCGCATATTGTAATACAGGGCGTCTCCGCTCCCTGTTTTGTTTTCGATAATGTGGTTGTAATAAGATGGTCTCATAACAGTCCTCCGTCCTTTCCATGATGTATGTTCCTCCTGAAAAATATATCTGTAAGAATGAAATAAAGGATATACAGCATCAGCACCCACAAGAATGACAAAAGTACATATCTGACCCATACTGTACGCAGCCCTGTAGCTAAGATAAAACCCTTGCTCGCACGGTACGCGATCAGGCAGCCGGGGATCAGCGCCATACCCAACGGGATCAGATGGGAGGCAAAAAAAGAGATCGATACACACAAAAACACAATGCTCACATATGCGCAAGAAAATATAAAAGGAACGATCGTTGCTTTTAATTTTGTCTCTACTTGTTTTTTCAGCAAGATCGGGCTGACATATAAAATACTGTGGTTACTCCCCCAATAAAGTCCCTCATCCCCGTCAGATACATCCTTTAATCTATCAAACAATGCTCCCGTCGCCTCTTCGTCTGTAAATGCAGCCAGTACAGAATAATATGGTGCCATATGGTCTGCGGCGTCATCTGGGATCACCAAGACGTAATCTGCGCCGTTGTGTCCATTTTGCCCCAGGTCCACTGTGCAGTTCTTTTTGCCCGCACAAGAGCGTCCTTCCCCGTATCTCATCCGTAAGTTCAGGTTCCAATCTCCTCTTGATCTGCAGGATGTATCCGTCCCCCCGTAACCTGACCGGCTTTTCACCGAGCATTTGCAACAATACGTTATAGTCGCTCACCTTCATATATGTATCATACGGATAGTAAACGTCGTAATCCCCTTCATCAGTCTCCAGTCCTTCTGGGTCAAATGTGCCATCCCCGCTGATAAAGCGATCCCCAAAGTACATCAAGTGCATATAAAGCCATTCATTCATAACACTGCTGCCATCTTGATATATAATGTATCCATGGGATGACTGGATCCCTGCCTCTCTTTCCAATATAGCCTTTTCACGCCAAAACTCAGGTTTTGGCGTCTGATGATATATCATCACATCAAACGGGTATTCTGAATCAATCTGATGGTTTTGATAGTCTGTATACATCATGGCCACCGTACTCCCTGCGATAGCGATCGTTAAAAATAGCATAACGGATACGATCTTTTTTCGCATAGTATACATCTCAGAGCCTATCGCCCTGCATAGGAATAGACGATCTCCTTTCAGAAGCCATTTTCTGACCCTGTGTCTTTTGTATTTCCTGCCAGCTCTCTTTATGCCGGATCCATTTATCTCCTGCCCTTCATTTAACTGCCGGATATCCATTTTTTTGATCGTTTTTTTCACCTTTAGCAACGCGGGCAGATGGCAGAAAAGATATAGCATCGCTGTAAAACAGATCGTCTTTGATCGAAGATCTAACTTAAGCACATATTCTGTCCGGAACATATGGAAGAAAATCACCATCAGGAACTGTTCCAGTATTTTTCCTGCTACGATCCCAGGTATATATGCCATTCCCGCCATAAGTATCATTTCTTTCCGGATGATCCTGGATATCTCTGCCTTTTCCACGCCAAACAGCATATAAAGCCCCAATTCTCTGCTGCGTACTTTTAACGACCGCCGCATCATATGATAGACCAGCCATGCTGTGACCATAGCGATCAGTATGGTGGCGGTCCCCAAGAATACGAACAAAACTGTCTCACAATTTTTTTGGACTTCTTTTGAAAAAAACAACGGATCAAATGCGGACATCATCGCTGCGATCAGCACCATCCTTCCTTTATGGCCCTTCCGGATACAGACAGTATACCACTGACCGCGAAGACCACCTATTGATTTTCATTACCTGAATCTTACGATCTTGTCACATAACCTGAAATATATCGTTATCTCTTAAGAGATCCTTTTTTACTCTACCGGGAGTGAGAGATAGATGGATGTAGATCTCCTGTATATAGATCCAGCCCACACTTCTATATCTAACTTCTCACATAACTTTTTGACCAAATATAACCCGATCCCGGTAGAGCGCTCATTTTTCCTTCCATTACTCCCCGTAAAACCTTTTTCGAAGATCCTCGGCAGTTCCTCTTCCTTTATCCCCGTCCCATTATCCCATATCTTCAGGATGATCCTTTTCTCTTTATCTGTACATGACAAGATGATCTTTGCATTTTCCTTACATCGGTACTTTACGGAATTTAAAAGGATCTGGCTTATGATGAAGAGCAGCCATTTTTCATCTCCATAGATATAAAGATCATCCGCACACTCAACATGAACGCTGACAGAACTGTTCATGATCATAGTCCGGTTCTTATCGATCGCCTTGACTAAGACACGATGCAGATCCAACTTCTGTATCAGATAATCTTTATAGACTTGTCCTGAGCGCGCATAGTATAGCGCGCGTTCTACATCATTCTCGATCCTCCCCAATTCCATATCGAAATCCCTTTTTAGCACAGGGTCGTTCTTGATCTGATTTTCTATGATGAGCCGGATAGAGGTGATCGGCGCTTTCACTTCATGTATCCATTCCTCAATATATTCTTGATATTCCCTTTCTCTATCCTCTATCTCACGGATCCGCTCTATAGCGGAACTCCCTGCCATCCTCAGTAATCCCTGATATGCTCTATCCTCCGCACGATAAGAAACGGGCAGAAGTTCAGCGATCAACCAAGGTTGTTCTATATCTTCTACCCGTTCCCAGATCATTTTAAAATATCTTTTCCTTCTGTGCCACCCGATCAGATCCTCTATCATCCATATACCGATGACCGTCCCATCCATCAGAAAAATAGTTGCAAAAGTATTTCCTACAATATATAAAAATCCTGATAAGATAGCCAGAACGACCAATGCCCCCAATATCTTTGTCACTCTATCCTTATAGTGATCCCTCAGCCTCATCTTCCCTCTCCCTCATCTTCAATCGGTATCCCATCCCTCTCTTTGTCTGTATCAAGTCCTTTATCCCGATATCCTCTAACTTCCGGCGGATCCTCCTGATATTCACACTCAATGTATTATCATCCACAAAGCTCTCATTATCCCACAGAGCATTTATAAGATCCTCTCTTGACACGATCTCCCCTTTATGTGTAAAAAAATAAGATAAGATATGTAGTTCATTTTTCGAAAGTTCAACTTTCTTTTTTTCATACTGTATCGTGCCATCCAACAGATCCAGTACTATCCCGTGAAAGACGAGTACTTTGTTCTGGGATCTCCCGGAAACTCTCCGCAGTACTGCAGCAATATGCGCCAATAGTACGGCAGGTCGATAAGGCTTTTCTATAAAATCATCGCCGCCAGTCATCATACATTCCAATTCTGCGGAGGAAGAGCTCTGCGAAGTGATAAAGATAATGGGGACATCTGACATCATCCGTATCTTGGAACATAAGGTGATCCCATCTGCACCCGGCAACGCCACATCCAAAAGGATCAGATCGGGTCGTACTTTTTGTACATATTCTGGGATACATGTAAAATCCTCCACAATATCCGCACGATATCCGGCATTTTCTAACAATGACCTCAATTCTCTCTGCACAGATGGCTCGTCGTCTACCACCAGGATATAATACATGGAACATCCCTCCTGACTTTTCGTATCATCCCCCATCAACTTTTTGTCCACGTGCCCTATCGCAGGGGATCATATCATCCAGAAGCCCGTCTCCTGTAGTCCCTAACTGTGCATCGTCTCCTGCAAAAGAGATCCGGAGGAGATATCCCCCGTCAACTTCATATTCCAATATATAGTTCCCACTCCCAATATCCCGCGTATCCCCCAGCGCCTCGATGACATCGGCGCAAGTCATGGAGGGCGTCAGCTTTTTCACCTGCTCAGACGTGACCTCAGCCGCCTGTTCCTCAGCAGGCGCCGATCCCCTTATCTGATCGTCTAACGCTTGGATCTGAGCCACCTGTGTTATCTGGGCCGGATCGCTCTCCATCACTCCGCCGGTAAACGTGACCGCTATGTGCGCGCCCACCTCCAGATCATCCAATGGGATATCCGTACCTCTCCAGATGATCTTTGTCTCATCTGTGAGGGACAGGACAAAGTCGCCTCTGAAATTTATATCGTTCACTCTCATCCCTTTCACGGTCAGCACATGATCCTGGATATCTGAGATACTCGCATAAAACGTCTGGAAGTCAAGGACCGATCCAGGACTCTCCATGCCTCCATAGGCACTCTTATACCCTGCCTGATAAAATACACCCGCGACCATTATGCTGTACAGCAAAAAAATGATGATAAAGATACATAACCTTCGTCTTTTTCCCATTCTCTCTCCCTATCCTCCAAAACAGATGCCGCCATCTCTCTAAATATATCTTTAGAGTGTGTTTGAAAAATGCTTTATGTCAACCGTAAATCACACTTTCAAACACACTCTAGTATACCACATCCCGTTATCCCTGTCAGTTTTTTTCCTTATCCGTCCAAGGCCTGATCTTCCACAGGCCATGACACGCATCCTCCCTGCATTGCACTGATCCTAGAGTGCTTTATCAGAACAAGTTTCGAAAAACTTTTGACAAATCCACCAGCCTTCCTTATACTATTATAGAGTCCAGATGCAGCCATATCTTCAACCAGAACTTATGGACTGATCTGGATCAGACCGAAGAAAGGAACCCATTAGATATGAATAAAGTACCCCATAGGATCTATCTGCGTGAAGACCAGATGCCCACTCAATGGTACAACCTGCGTGCAGACATGAAAGAGCTGCCCGATCCGCTCATAGATCCCGCCACCGGAAAACCCGCCACTGAGGAAGACCTCTACCCGGTCTTCTGTAAAGAACTGGCCCATCAAGAGATGGACAACACCACCCGCTACATCCCCATCCCGGAAGAGATCCAGGAGTTTTACCGGATGTATCGTCCCTCTCCTTTGATCCGTGCTTATAACCTGGAAAAAAAGCTGGATACTCCGGCCAAGATCTATTACAAATTCGAGGGCAACAATACATCCGGGAGCCATAAACTCAATTCCGCTGTAGCCCAGGCTTATTATGCCAAAAAACAGGATCTAAAAGGCGTGACCACCGAGACTGGCGCCGGGCAGTGGGGAACGGCATTGGCGGAAGCCTGCTCCTTTTTCCATCTGCCCCTGACCGTCTACATGGTAAAATGTTCATATGAACAGAAACCTTTCCGCAAATCCGTCATCCAGACCTTTGATGCGGACATCATCCCCAGCCCCAGCGATACCACCCAGGTAGGCCGGAAGATCCTGGCGGAAAACCCAGGCACAACGGGAAGCCTTGGCTGTGCCATCTCCGAGGCTGTGGAAAAAGCCGTGACCACAGAAGGTTACAAATATGTCCTTGGATCTGTGCTGAACCAGGTCCTGCTCCATCAATCCATCATCGGCGAAGAAAGTCTCCTGGCCATGCAGATGATCGATGAATACCCGGACATCATCGTGGGCTGTGCCGGAGGCGGCTCCAATCTGGGCGGACTGATCGCGCCGTTTATGCGGGATAAACTGACCGGTAAGACCGATCCGCGGATCATCGCCGTAGAACCCGCTTCCTGCCCGTCCCTGACCCGTGGCAGATACGCCTACGATTTCTGCGATACCGGAAAAGTGACCCCCATGGCCAGGATGTATACCCTGGGCTGTGACTTCATCCCGTCCGCCAACCATGCGGGAGGCCTGCGCTATCATGGCATGTCCCCGATCCTGTCAAAATTATATCACGATGGATACATGAAGGCCATCTCTGCGGAGCAGACAAAGATCTTCGAGACCGCGATACAATTCGCAAAACAGGAGACCATCCTCCCTGCACCGGAATCTGCACATGCCATCTACGGCGCCGTCCAGGAAGCGCTCAGATGCAGAGAGACCGGAGAAGCCAAGACCATCCTCTTCGGATTGACCGGGACCGGATATTTTGATATGGTGGCATACCAGTCTTATATGGACCACACCATGAACGACTATATCCCTACCGATAAAGAATTAGAAGCCAGTTTCGCAAAACTGCCGAAGATCCCCGGGATCCAATGATAGCCCAAAACGGGACAGCATAGATCATCTGCTATGCTGTCCCGTTGTTTATCTTTCATCCCCTGTGTCTGAGCGCTTCGATCGGCTGTTTTTTCGCCGCTTTGCCCGCCGGATAAAGACCAAAACCCAGGCCGATGGCTGCTGAAAAGCCCACTGCGGCCAACAACACCTGCCCTGACAAGTGAAAAGTCTTCTCCGTCACAAGAGAGATACCCTGCACGATCATCCAGGAAAATGCCACCCCGATCCCGCACCCTGCCAGACTGATCAGCAGCGCCTCCATCATAAATTGGAGCATGATGCTCTCTCTCGTAGCCCCGATAGCCTTCCGGATCCCGATCTCCCTTGTCCTCTCTGTCACTGATACAAGCATGATATTCATGATCCCGATACCGCCCACCAACAGCGAGATCCCCGCGATGCCGCCCAGCAGCAGGGCAAAAGTATGATCCACACTGCCCATCGTCTCCATAAGGGTGGATTGGCTGACAATGGTAAAAGCCTCCTCATCCTGGGAAAATCTTTCCAAAAGCAGGGCATTGAGCGCATTTTCCGCAGGACTGATATCTTCCTCATCCGTCGCTTTGGCGGAAAAACCTGTCACCCCCGAGACCCCCTCTGCCACACGCTGCAGCGTCGTATAAGGGATATAGGCTTCCAGGCGTTCAGAAGTATCCCCCTTCACTGTCCCCTCCTCCGCCAGCACCCCTATGACGAGGAAGCTCTTTCCATTTATACCCAGGTACTCCCCCACAGTCTGGCCAGATCCAAAAAACTCTTCCGCCGCTGTCTGGCTGATCACAGCCACAAAGGTATGCGCCTCCACATCAAAAGTCTTCAAAAACCTCCCCGCCGCCACTTCCATTCCCTGGATCTCACTATAGGCCGCCGTTGTCCCATATAAAGTCATGCGGTTGCTGGTGCCTCCGTATTCTCCTGTGGCGCTGGACTGCCCCAAAGGCGCCGCAAGGGAGATCTCCTCCAGGTCTTCCACCTGCTCCAGCTCTTTTAACTTCAAAGGACTGCCCTTATCATCTGAGATATTTACGGTCAAAAGGTCTTTGCCCATGCTGGCGATCTCATCTGCGACTGCTGAGGACGCGCCATCCACCAGGGAGACCAGCACCACCAGAGAGACGACCCCGATGATGATCCCCAGCATGGTGAGGAAAGAGCGCAGTTTATTCGATAAGACAGCGTGCCCGGCCATTTTCACCGACTGTAAGAACATAAAACCTCTCATGATCACTGTCCTCCCGGCATACCCGGTGCCCCGCCAGGTGCGGCTCCTCCCGGCATGCCTCCCCCGAGACCTCCGTCCGGATGGCCGCCGCCATCCATATCAAAGCCCGGCATACCGTCCGTCTTCTCTGTCCGGGTATCCTCTTGTGACGGCTGGCTCTCTATCTTTGTATAATAGACCAGATCACCCTCTGACAATCCGCTTGTGGTCTCCACTCTCTCCCCATCGGACATCCCTGTCTCTATCTTTGTTTCACCGGAAAGCGAACCGCTCTGGGGATCATACTGTGTATAGACAAATACATCCCGCCCCCGTTCCTGCACAGCATCCGCCGGGATGACCACCACATCCTCTCTCTCCTCTGTGACGATCGTCGCCTGGGCGCTCATACCCACACGCATGGCAGCATCCTTCGGCACTGTGACCTCCACCGCAAACTTTGCAGAGCCATCGCTGCCGGAAGTACTGTCGGATACCTTCGTGACCTCCCCGGAAAAGATCTGTCCTTCCGCGGCATCCATGGTGATCTGCACCTTCTGTCCCTCTTCCACAGATAAGATATCCAGCTCGTCTATCTCCACGGAAAGGATCATGTGATCCTGCACGGCGATCGTAAATCCCGTCATCTGCTCCTGCAGACTCTGTATATCTGATATGTCAGATACATCCTGTGTGATACCATCCGTATCTTCCATATCCTCTGTACTGTCATCGGAAGCTCCCTGCACAACACCTCCGCTCTGCTGGAGGGTCTGCGCCTGGCCGGCATCCTGGTCTGCGTCTTTCTGCGTGCCTTGGCCCTGGCCTGTATCCTGGATCGTACTCTGCTGACCGCCTAGGATCTGCTGGCTTTCTTCTTTCAACTCGCTCTGGGCGTTCACCTGTTCTTCCTCTTTATCCTGCTGCTCACCTGATCTTTCCTGTGACTGGCCTTCTATCTGCCCGTCTTCTTCCGTCCCCTGGTCATTTGCACTGACATCCCCTGTCCGCTCCCCGCTGCTGTCCTGATCGTCCGCCTTATCCGCGTTCTCCGGGAGAGATCTTGCATCAGACATAGATATACTTGTATTCAAATTTGTACTCAACCTTATTGGATATACTTGACAGATGCTCCTCCGATCAACATTTTGGGCGTCCTGCCCGGATGAAGACATCCCCGTGGCCGGTATAGACGTACTCCCCTCTGCCGAAGACTCTTCTCTGGACGTACTCCCGTCAGTGGAAGCCGCCGTAGTACTCCCCTCCGTGAGCCCAACACTCTCGACCACTCCATCTATAGGCGCTGTGATCGCACAGCCCTCTGCCAGGGCTAACAGCTCCTTCAGTTTTTCTTTATAGACCGTGCGGACGGCAAGGAGTTCCTGATAGCCTGCCGAGACAGGTACGTCCGTAAGGGTGAGCAGATCCGCCCCTACCTCCACCCACTGATCTTCCGTCACATGGACGGCCGCTACCTGGCCGGATGTGCCTGTGATCTCCAGGGGCTGATGGACATACAAGATACCCGTTCCCCACGCCTGGCCGGCGCTGTCGTACACCGTCACCGTGTCACCTAAGTCTGGCCCCTGGTCTGTAAGGGCGACTGTCACCGTGCTGCCCGTAGCGCTCTCCACTGTCCCACTGACCGTTGTCCCGCCGGAGAGTGCCACAGACACGGTATCCCCCACGGCCGCCTCAGCTGCACCCTGGATCTGGACTGCCATCTTCCCGTCCAGGGACAACAGGAGGAGCGCCCCATCAGATACCATCACATCCGCCACCGTGTCGCCCGCCCCCGCATAGACTGCCTTGACCCGGCCTTCCACTTTGCTGGTGACTGTCTGAGGATCTGTCTCTTTGGCCTTCTCACCTAACTGCCCATCCAGCTGTGAGATCATCTCCTGTATCTGCCCGATCTCTGCCGCCAGCGCTGTCTCATCCACCAGGGCCAGCACATCCCCGGCGCTCACTGTATCCCCCGTCTCAACGGTCACGGTCTCTATAGACAGCCCTACCGGCACCTGGATATCCTGTGCCCCTGCACTCTGCAGATGGCCGCTGCCCACGATCGTTGCTGACAACGTCCCCTTACAGGCATTTACACTGACCGCCTGCGCCGGGACTGCCGCCTGTGTTTTTTTCAGATGAGATAAAAAATAAACGCCCCCTGTCGCCAAAAACACTGCCAGAAGACCTGCGCCTGTAAGGATCAGCCGTCTTCTTTTCTTTTTTCCCTTCCGCTCCATCACGCTCTCCCTTCGATATATCTGGATATATATTAAAGAAAAAGTATGCCTAAATTGTGATGGGATGACGATCTTTTTGTGATCTATCTATGGACTTTCAATACGCACTGCCATTCTCTTTCAGCCATTTCCGGCACTCTTTAAAGTCCGGCAGATATGTTTCCACCAGCGCCCAGAATTCCCTGGAATGATCCATATGCCTTAGATGTGCCAGCTCATGGACCACTACATAATCCAGGATCTTTTGAGGCATGTAGGCCAGTTTGTAGTTGAGATTCAGATTTCCTTTACTGCTGCAGCTCCCCCAGCGGGTCTTTTGGTCCCTGACTGTGATCTTATTACAGGAAAGGCCCATGACTTTCTCATAATGGCTGACCCGCCCGGCGATCTTCTCCAGGATCTTCTGTTGCTCTTCTTTTGTGGGCATTGGGCGCGGTGTAGGCGGGCGTTTTTCCATACGCGCCCGCATCTCTTTATATTTTTTACAGATCCATCCTTCATTCTTGGCCACGAATCCTTTTAGCTGCCCATCTGTGACACCCGCCGGGATCCTGGCCCGCACCACCAGGTCGTCTTTGATCTCCAGAGCCAGGGTCTTGCGCCCGGAACGGATGACCTGTATGGGTATGACCGTCTGCCCGTCTGTGATATGCATTTCTTTTATCATGATCTTGTCCTAAAACAGCAGTTCCTGCTGTCCCTCCACCTGGATCCGGGATACCACCATCTCTTCCGGCTCTCTGCCCTGGATGTGTTCTGCCCGCAGATACTGCGTCCCGGTACGCAGGCTGGCCGCCAGAAGATTCAGCACGTATATATTGTCAAAACGGTCATAGATGGAGTCGCCGCCCAGTCCGGTGAGACATATGAGCTGGGTATTGGATCTCTTTGCCATATCCATGAGCGGTCTTAAGAGATGCACCGCGTTGGTCTGGGCGAAGGGATTGTCCATCAGGAGTACTTTCCCCTCGTTTTTATCCGCAAAGATATCCGATCCGTCTTTGCGCATATAATACAGGAGGCTGGATAAGATGACAAACGCTGAGAGGAATCCCTCCCCGCCGGAATTGCGCGCCACTTCCGCCCAGGTGATCGCATATTCTCTCTGCTCTTCGATCTTGTAGAGACGGATCTGCACATTACCGATGCCCACTACTGCGTCGTACAGATTCCGGGTGGTGATCTGTGTACCGAGATATTCCTGGGCGTTCTCATTGCGTTCGAAGAGTTCCAGCCCTTTTCGGGTGACCTCGTCGATCAGGTCTTGCAGCCGTACCATGTACAGACTTTCATTCTCTTCCCATTCCGGTATCTGGATCTTCAGCATCTTCACAGGTTTTTCCCGGATCATGATCGTAGAATTGCGGTCGATCTGCCCCAGATCCTGATGGATCTCCCGGACATGTTCAAAGAACAGTTCCACGATCTTCTGTTTTTCCTTTTCCACCATGGAGATATCTACTTCCAGCTTCTCCATCATACTGTCATAGGACTGGAGCGCCGTAGTCAACTGAAGCAGGACTTTTGCCGGGTCGTGTACCAGCCTGATCATAGATTCCAGATGTTTTTTGAAAAATCCTTCCTGGAACTCTTCCATACGCACCACCTGGTTCAACACCTGTACCAGATCGTCCCGTGCCTCCTGCCGTTCTCTCTGTCTCTGATGCAAGTCACGGAGCAGGATGCCTTTGCACTTGCGGAGTGCTCCTGCATCCATCTTCCGAAGATCCTGCTCCCATTCCATCTCTTCGGCAGGCTCCGTTTCTGTATATTCCGCCAGCGCAGTGAGGTTCTCATCGTAGCTCTGCAGGCGGATGTTGATGCGGTCTGCCTGCTCTTGGGCTTCTTTTTCCTGGAACACCAGTTGGTTTCTCCGGGCTTCGTGATCCAGGTCTTGGATCTCTTCCCTGGGCAAAGGTATCTCTTGTCCGCATTCCTCCAGCATTTTCTTCCGACAGGCAGATATCTGTCCGTCTATGACAGCGATAGCGGTCTTCGCCTCATTCCAGAGTCTGTCTTTTTCCTGGTATCTGTCCTCTTTTTCCTTCCGGATGCCCTCCAGATGGGATTCTTCTCTGCGGCTGTAGCGGATCCCCTCCCATTCCCTGTCTTGCAGACCGTATCTCTCCTGCTGGTGTTCCAGCTCTCCCAGCGTCCTTGCGTACCTCTTGGCAGCACTCTGCTGCTGTTTTTCCAATTCCTGGATCTCCTGGGTCATGCCGGCGGTGATCGCCTGGTAGCGGACTTCCAGTTCCCGGATATCGCCGGTCTGTATCTCTGCTCTTTCGTAGGACTCATACTGGCGCAGACAGCTCTCCAGCTCCTTTTTTTCTACGCGCAGGACTTCTCTGTCCGCATCCAGGGTGCGCTGTCTCTCCTGCAGCTCTTCACAAGAACTCTCGGCCAGCTCCTGCCTGTTCGTCAGACGCTCTATCTCTTTTTCACATTGCCCCAGTTCTTTTCTATAGCCGGTATACTCCCCATAGGCCTGACATAACAGAGTATAGTCTTCCAGCCGTCGTTCCTGCCACTGGATATCCTGATCGGCTTTTTTGAGGGTGGCCTCCAGCCTCTGTGCCTCTCCTTCCAATCCCGCCAGCTCCTGCGCCGTTCTCATGAGCTGTCCGTCTGCTCTCTGGATCTGGGTCTCGCACTCTTTGATAGCCTTCTTCGTTTTCTCATATCCCTTTTTGGTCACGGACTGGTTTTTCACACACTCCTGCCGGGAAAAATATTCCCTGTATTCCAGGTCGCGGATACGGATGCTCTCCTGGAGTTTCCGTATCTGCCCCTCTTTTTCCTGGACAAGGAGCTGCAGTTTTTTCTCATCGAGCAGATTTTCGTTAAACAGCACATAGAAATGCACCTGGGGCATACGTATCACCGGACCCGTCGCCTCTCCATCCTCTCTGGAAGGTCTGTGATCCAATCCCTCCCGCAAAAAGATCGGGACTGGGGCGGAAGTATAGACGCCGTCCCCATAACGGGAGAGTTTTTCCAGCTCCTGCCTGGATAAGAGCAGAGAATAGGGCAGGAACGGATACTCTGCCACCATTCTTTTGTCCTCCTCTTCAGTATGGCCGTTCTTCTTCAGCCATTCCATGCCGTAGACGATCGGGATGCCCAGTTCCCGGAGCATGGCTTCAAATCCCTCCGAAAGTTCCAGGACCTTCCCCTGGGTCAGACGCAGGTATCCCTTCTGTAGTTCGTTCTCTCTCTTTTCCAGATCGCGCCGTATATCCCCGATCTCTGCTAATTTCCGGCCAGATACATCCAGGATCTTATCCAGATCGAACAGCTCCTTCTCCCCCAGTCCCAGGTACTGGAGGATGACCCGCCTCTCTTCCAACTCCTGGTCAAAATGCGCCTTTTTCGCTCCCTCCTGTTCTTTGTCCGTCCTGCTGCGCCGCAGATCCTCCCGCAAGTCTTCCCGAGTGCGTTCCAGAACGTGCTGGCTGTTCCTGAGTTCCTCCTGTTCTTTCTTTAGATCCGTCCGGCGGCGGGTGTCCTCCTCCAGGGTCCTCTGGTATGCGGACATCCTGTTTTCCATGAATCCCGGCTCATATCCTCCCAGGATATTGCGCATGAGCTGCTCCTGATAACGGCTATTGTAAACTTCTTCCTGCTGGCTGTAAGCTTCCACCTGTGAACAGAGGGAACCACGCCTGGATACCGTATCCAGAAGCTCTTTTCGCAGGGTCTCCAGCTTTTCTTTCTCCTGGCACAGCTCCCGGTCCGTCTGCGATGCCGCCTCCCGGTTTTTTCTGTATGCCTCCTGGTTTTCCTGCACCAGCCCCTGATAATGGCACTTCAATGTATAACCCAAGCCTTGCTGCTCTGGTTCCAGATCCTGCGCTTTTTTCCTGTGCAGGGTGAGCCGTTCTTTTGCCACCTGCCATTCCCGCTCTTCCTCGTCGGCCTGCTCCTGCCATCGGGCACAGATGAGGAGATGGATCTTCTTTTCCACAGTCCTCATCTCCCTGTCCAGAGCTTCCCGCTCCATCTCCAGCATCTCCCGGTCATTGACCTGATATCTCTGTTTTTCTTCCAATCCATACAGTTCAGCAGATACTTTTTCATAGGCCGCCCTCTCTATCTGCCTGCGGATCTGTTGGATCATCTCCAAGACCTCCTCCTGTTCTGCCTGTACTTCTTGGCGCAGGCGCATGATCTCCCCGGCAAAAGCGATGATCAGTCCTTCCTGCCGCCTCTCTGCCTCTCCCGCTCTCTGATAGACCTCCGCTCTCTCCCTAAGCTGCACAGCTTCTTCCCGAAAACGGCAGATCATATCTTTGCGCTGTATCTGGGTCTGGTTGTCTTTGTAGAGTGTCACATATTTCTCCAGGAGGGACTGGAATTCTTTGATCCGGTCTTTCCCTTTATTCAGTTTGCTCTCCACCGCCTCCAGGAACCATTTCTCCACCAGGCCTTTCTCATCCCGGCAGTCATTAAAAAGTTCCGAGAGGCCTGACTCCTTCAGATTGATCTTCTTGATGATCGTCTCCCACTCCTTGTGATAGATCTGGTATTCTTTTAACTTCTCAAAATACTGCCGGGACTGGGCGGCATTGAGCATATCGTAATAGAAAAAATGGACGGAAGGGTCTTTCTTATCTTTTTTAAAAGACTCAAAGAGCTGGCAGCAGGCGGAAAAGCTCTTGAGCCGGATCTCTTTTTTTCCTCTTTCCACAACAGGTAGGTGATGGATATCCTGGGCGCAGGGCTTTTGGTACTCACAGATGATATCGATCACCTCCAGGTTTTCCGATACCTGCTCCCCGGCTTCCTGGCTCCTGCGCACCATCATCCCTGTGAGCACATAGCCCGCCCCCTGGTCAAGCGCCCATTCCACCAGGATAAAAGAGGGTTTTGCCGTGGTAAAATAACTCTCAAAAGGACGGTCCTTGGCATCCCTGTACCGTTTGTGGACAAAAGGAGCTGTCAGCATCTGCACCAGGACTGATTTTCCTCCGCCGTTCCTCAAAGAGAACAGTGTACTCTCCCCATTCAGATGGAAAGTCTCATCACTGATACGGATGGACTGGTCATCGTAATTTAAATTGATAAAACGCACCGCGTTGATCTTGCTCATCTCTCATCTCCTATGACGCCTAACACGCGCAATACCCTTTGGTAATGGTTCTGGTTGAGCAGGTTCCAGTCCATCAGATCATCCAGTTTCTTCGTCGTCTTGATCATCTCATCCCGTTCCACATAATCCACAAGCCCCTGTCTCTGGAGAAAGACCAGGATATTGTGCAGGAATCCTTCTTTCGTCGTCCTGGCCCGGGAACCTTTGTCGTCTGAACGCAGGGCTTCATACGCTTCCAGCATATCTGTAAATGCGATCCCCTGCCGTTCCTCCTCTTCCTCCCCGTTCTCCGCCCCTCTTTCAGCCTCTGGGAGAGGATATTCTGCAGCTCCCCCACCCGGATATAATCCCTGGTCTTACTGCTGCTGCCCTGCCCGTCATAAAATTCCACCAAAAGTGTCAGGACCACGAACTGGGACAGGTAGAAATCTTTGTCTGTAGCCCCAGACCTGCACAGGACCGCTTTCAACTGGGCTTTGGAATAGCCCAGGAGATTATTTTCTTCTTTTGGGATCAGATAGACCACGTTCCCATAGCGCTCGATCATGCTGTCGGCCGCCTCCCCCTGGGATTTGACCAGGTTCTGCACTTCTTCCCGCTGGGTGTACGCCTGGTACAAAAGCGGCTCGTCCTCCTCCCGCAGCTGGCGGCATTCCAGGAGATGATAGAAGATCTCCTGGCTGGCTCTGATATCTTCCCATTCATATGCCATACTGTATCACCCTCTCCCCTCTCTGGTCAGCCGGATATGCACATTGGAACAGCGTACGATCTTCTGTTCCCCGTCCTCATCCCTGACCCCTTCAAAGACCACTGTTTTCCCATCTTCCAGGCGCTCTACCTCTATCTCAGTGACCGTCTGCCCAGACGGCGCCTTATCAAGCAGCTTGAGCAGCATATCGTTTAACTGGAACCCACCCGCTGCCTCCTGGATGAAGTCCCGGCGCTCTCTCTGCAACGCCTGGATATGGATCCGGCGGTTCCTGATCAGTTCTACCATGATCTCTTTGAAGATCTGTACATTGGGTATCAGCAGTCTCCGTTCCTGCTCCGTCCCAGCCACCCGGCTGCTGATCTCCTCCAACGTGATCTCACCCTTCTCTGCCGCCCGCTCCAGAAGATAACCCAGACTCTCCTGATACTGTCTCTGTTTCTCAAGATGGCGCGCTCTCTGCTCCTGCTGCCATTTTTCCTCGTCAAAGTCCAGCTCTTCCTCCAGCTCTTCTCTCTTTCCCTTTCGTATGGGCCTTTGCAGCTGGAAAGCCTTGTTCAGGTTATAGGTCTTGCCCACATCCTGGTTGAACAGCGGCCGCAGGAAATGATCCAGATCCCCCAGAGCCTGGGGCCGCTCTAAGATCTTATCATACAATCCCGTCCGCAGAGAAAAACGCTTGATCAGCGACAATTGCGACAAAGACTCCAATTCCTTGGTGTACAGAGCTTTCAGATCAAAATGGCCGCTTAAGATCTTCTGATGTTCTTCGATCGTCCGGTCCAGATATATCTCGATCACCCGCAAGTATCCCAGCTTCTCCTCATCTTTTCCACTGAGCTTCTTTACATTGATATTTTCCTCTTCAAGCTCTTTGGCCCGCTTGTGTACCATCTCCCGGTAATCCTGGAATTTCTGCCTGGTGTCCTCGATGGTGCCCAGATCTTCCACAAGGATCTCTTCATAATCTTTGACCGAATAATCCAATGCGTTCCGGCGGATCCGCTCCATAGTCTCCCGGATCTTCTGCATCTGGATGCGCATACGGTTAAAGATATGCTTGATCTCATCCACAGCTTTGTCATAGCTCTGTTTCTCCAGATGCATCTGGAAGATCATCTCATGGATGGAGAGCTTCATATTATTTTCAATTTCCAGAGTGGAGAGTAAAAGACTGTATCCGTCATCTGTCAGATAATAAGATGTGCGTTTTATTTCATGATCCACATAGATGATCTTGTTGGCGACATAACTGATGTGCATGACCTGGTAATCTTTCTTTTCATAATCAAACCCGCCAAAATACATCACCCGCCCCTCATTGGACAAGATATTATTCACGATAAAATCCCCCAGCTGACAGCATTCTCCATAAGACAGACGCTTATCCAGATACTGCATATCCACCGCATCGATATAAGCGCCTATGTCGTCTATGGTACAGGCCTCTTCTCTCAGAGACTGCTCCATGATATACAACATGACCGTAAAGACCAGGTTGATCTGTTCATCCGCTGTGGTAAACCCGTATTGTTTCCATGTGGTCTTCTGCACACAATTCTGTACCAGTGTTGCATACATCCCTACATTCTTCATCCTCCTGGGAAACTGCTTCAAAAAATCGTACTGCATGGCCCGGCCCCCTTTCTTCTGCCCTGCCTTCCTCCCTAGTACTCCATCCGGCATGGTGACATCCATTTCCAGATGATCTGGTGTATAGGACGTATCCCTCAGATACAACACGGACACTCATTCCTCAACTGGCCCATTTCCACATCATCCGGCTAACATGTGTGAAAGACTTCGTTGATCAGCGGGACGACCAGTTCTGGCATCTTCTCTATAGATCGTGCAAAATGCATCATCAAAGACCCTGTTATCCACAACCGCATCCCTCCTCCGACAGATCTGAGATATTAATGATCTCCTGGGGGATATAGAGTCCTTTATCCAAGATCTTTAGCATCTGCCTCTGCACAGCATCCGAAAAATAAGAAAAGAAGACTCCCGACATATCCCGCTCCTGCTGTTCCTTTGTCTGCGGGAGCTGTGCCATCCTCTGCGCCTTTTCCAGCATCTTCTCGTATGCCCGGCAAAAAGGCTGGATCTCCCATCTGCCCTCGAACATCCTGGCCAGGCTTTCGTAAATCCTGACCCCCTCATGATCCAGATCGCCAAAATAATAGATCCTGTTGGCCTTTTCCCGCATATAGGGCTCCGCGCAGATCTCAAGATCTTTAAAAGACCGCAAGATCCGCTTGCCCCCGCCGTAGATCAGCGTCCCCACCTCCATTCCGAAGATCCTGCTGTCTCCTCCCAGCATATGCCGCCGCATGCTGTAAAAAGTATCTTTATTCTCCAGGATCAGCAGATCTTGGGGCGCCTGGCGGGTGTAAGAATAATAAGCCAGCGGTTCCACTGTCTCATAAACATTTAGGAGACTAAGATCCAGACCGCATCTCTTTAAGATCTTCTTTCCCGGCCCTTTCGTCAGGAATTTCTCCTGTCCCCAGATCTCAAAGCTCCTCTCATTCACCGACCCCTGATGCTCCAAAGATGACCGCCTGTCTTTCAGATAGTCGCTCAGCATCCGCACCCACACCCTGTCCTGCTCATATGTCTCCAGATGGGAAAGATAATGGTCCACGGATATAAGGGGATGGAGGCCGTATTTTAATTCCTCTTCCAGGGCGCTATAGTCCTTCGGCTTTTCAACGACCCAGTATTCCCGGTACAGAGCCGGACTCTTACCGTTCGTCCCGGAAGCTTTGACCGGTCTTAACACCCCGGCGTCCAACTGTCCGCGGATCAGATCGTATATCCCTCCATACGCCTTATCCGGATGTTTTACAAAAATATCTTCTAACGAGATCCTTTTCAATACAAAAAATCCTTTCCTTGATCTATGCAGATTATAACAAAAAGATCTAAAAAAGTACAGAAACTTGGATGATAAAATAGCCGCCCCGCCCTTTGAAAAAGTTGAGAGCGTGTTCGAAGACCGCCACCGCTCAGATCTTTTCTATGTACTTTTCCGCGAGAAAAATACCAAAAGCACCGGGGGATCACATATCTCCCCCGGGCCCTTTAAAACGCTGTTTTTGGAATATACTCATTTTTATTTTCTGTAAATCTTCTATGGATCTAAGGATATCTGAGGTTTTCAGACTATATCCATCAGTGCTTCAAATCTCTTGGCATCGATAAAATCTCTCACAAAATCTGTCTGGGGCTGCAGGCAGATCTCTCTCGGACTCCCGATCTGCTCGATCCGCCCCTGGTTCGTGAGGATCACAAGATCCGCCACCTCCATGGCCTCCTCCTGATCGTGGGTCACAAAGATACTGGTGACCCCCACCCGCTCGATCATCTCCCGCAGCCAGGTACGCAGCTCTCGGCGCACCTTGGCGTCGATGGCCGCAAAAGGCTCATCCAGCAAGAGGAGCTGGGGATCCGGCGCAAGAGCCCTGGCAAAAGCCACGCGCTGGCGCTGGCCGCCGGATAACTGATGCGGATAACGCTTTCCCAGATCTTTCATAGCGATCAGTTCCAGGAGTTCATCCACCCTGCTCTTGATCTCACTCTTACTCTTCTTCTGCACTTCCAGGCCAAAAGCGATATTATCCGCCACGGTCATATATCGGAACAGTGCATAATTCTGAAAAACAAACCCGATCCCCCGCTTACTCCCAGGCAGGTCGTTCACGCGGGTCCCATCGATCAGGATATCTCCTTCATCCGGTCTGTCAAGCCCCGCGATCATCCGCAGGATCGTGGTCTTCCCACTCCCGCTGGGTCCCAGCAGCGCCGCCAGAAACCCTTTCTCAATACCAAAACTCACATCCCTGGATGCCTGGAAACCGTCAAATGTCTTGGTGATATGTCTCATCTCCACATACATAACCGTTCTCTCCCTCTACTTCCGTTTCCATTCCACAATATTTCTCGCGATCAAGATCAACACCGCAAGGATCACCAATATAGACGAGACCGCAAATGCCGCTGTAGTATTAAACTCATTGTACAAGATCTCCACATGGAGGGGAAGGGTGTTCGTCTTGCCCCTCAGATGGCCGGAGATCACAGACACCGCGCCAAATTCCCCCATCGCCCTGGCTGTACATAAGATGACCCCATAAAGGAGCGCCCATCTGATATGTGGGAATGTGATCCGCCGAAAGATCGTAAACCCACCGGCTCCCATCAACGCCGCCGCCTCTTCCTCATCCTTCCCCTGTGCATTCAGCACCGGGAATAATTCCCTGAACACAAATGGGAACGTGACAAAGATAGTCGCGAGGATCACTCCCGGCACAGCGAACACAATCTTGATATCGTGTGCCTTCAGAAAATCCCCCATCCAGCCGATATTGCCGAAAGTCAGGATAAAGACCAGACCTGCGATGACCGGTGAGATAGAAAAAGGGATATCGATCAGCGTAGCGAGGATCTGCCGTCCTTTAAAATAAAACTTGGACAACAGGTACGCAGCAAATACCCCGAACACCGTATTCACCGCCACCGCAGACACTGTTGCCAGCAAAGTGAGCAGCAGGGCCTTCACTGTATACTCATCCAGCACTGCCTCCTTATATGCCGCCCATCCGTCGCTCAATGCATTGACCGCCACCACGATCAGCGGGATCCCCAGCATGACCGCCAGAAACAGCACGCTCACACCTATCAATATGTATTTGATCACCGGACGGGAATACGCTTTATGCGGCTGGATCACTTTCTGTATGGAATGGATACCGTCCCCCACCAGATCCCGGTCAAGATCTTTTTCATTCTTATCTGCCATAACAACTCTCCATATATCTGCCTTTTACGCTTTACTGAACCTCTGCATATAGATCTGTATAGAATTGATCAGGAACATCAGCAGGAAAGATATGAGCAGCAGCACCAACGCGATCGCCGTAGCGTCTGCATACTTATACTGCTCCAGCTTCGTCATGATCAGCAGAGGGGCGATCTGTGTCTTATAAGGGATATTCCCCGCGATGAACACCACGCTCCCATATTCCCCGATACCTCGGGCAAAGGCAAGGCCGAAACCAGCCAGCAGCGCCGGGAACAATTCCGGCAGGATGACTCTGAAAAATGTGTATGGTTTATTTGCCCCCAGCATCATCGCCGCTTCCTCATACTGCCGATCCAGTTTCTCCAGCACTGGCTGCACCGCCCTCACAACAAACGGGATCCCCACGAACACCATAGCGATGGTGATGCCGATACGGGTATAGGCGATCTTGATGCCCACTTTAGCAAAAAGAGAACCGATCCACCCCTGGTCAGAATAGAGATAAGTGAGCGCGATCCCCGCCACCGCAGTGGGCAGGGCGAACGGAAGCTCGATCATCCCATCCATCAGCCGTTTGCCCGGGAACTCATAGCGCACCAGGACCCAGGCAAGGACAATGCCGAACACAGCATTTACCAGAGCGGCCAAAAAAGCACAGGACAGGCTGACCACATAGCCGGAGACAACCTGGCGGGATGTGACCACTCCTATAAATTCCCCAAATCCTAACCGGCTGGCACTCAAGAAGATAGAGGCCAGCGGGATCAGCACCAGACACCCCAGCATAGCCAGGGTCACGCCCATGGAAAGGCCGAAACCCGGGATCACCCGCACACCTTTTTTATTTTTAACTTTTACGATATGCTGTTCCATAAAAACCCCTGTCATCCTCCATAGATCTCATCGAAGATCGCACCGTCATTAAAATATGTCTCATAAGCTTCATCCCACCCGCCGAAATCATCGATCGTGACAAGGTTCATATCCAGATCGAACTGATCGGAGAATTCCTGCAGGATCTCCTCATTTGACGGACGGTAATGATTCTCTCCCGCCAGTCTCTGTGCTTCATCACTATACAGATATTCCAGATATGCTCTAGCCGCCTCTTCTGTGCCGTGTTCTTTCGCATTGCTGTCCACCACTGCCACAGAGGGCTGGGCTAAGATACTCACACTGGGAGTGACGATCTCATACTCGTCCGGATATTCTTCCATGGACAGATAGGCCTCATTTTCCCAGGCGATCAGCACATCCCCCTGGCCGTTTTCCACGAAAGTATTGGTGGCGCCCCGGGCACCGGAATCCAGGACCAGTACATTCTCGTAGAGTTTCTCCATAAACTCTTTCGTCTTTTCCTCATCGTTTCCATCCTGCTCCTGCTGATAAGCCCAGGCGGCGAGGAAATTCCAACAGGCTCCGCCGGAAGTCTTCGGATTGGGCGTGATCACTTCCACACCGTCCTTGACCAGGTCCCCCCAGTCTTTTATTTCCTTCTCATTGCCTTTGCGCACCAGGAATACGATCGTAGAAGTATACGGTGAACTGTCCTGGTCAAATTCATCCAGCCAGCCGCTCTCGATCAGCCCCGCTTCCTCTATGGCTGTCACATCATGAGCGAGAGCCAGCGTTACCACATCCGCTTCATTTCCCTCGATCACCGAACGCGCCTGGGAACCGGAACCGCCGTGGGACTGGGTCACGTTGATATCCTCCCCGCCCTCTTCTTTCCAGTGTTCCGCAAATAGTTCATTATATTTTGCATAAAACTCCCGGGTAGGGTCATAAGAAACGTTCAAAAGCTCTGTCCCGGCACTGGCTTCTTTGGCATCACTCCCGCCGCCGCATCCCGTAAATAACAGAGAAACTGTCATCGTAGTCCCTAACATCCATGCAACTATCTTCTTCATGATATCCGCCTCCATAGATCAAACGATTGTCCCGTATATTTTCAAAGTATATTCACTTGACACTGGACATATTATCACATGGCTATCCAAGATTCAACCCATTTTTAAGCAAACGTTTGTTGTCCAGTATCACTCAAAGTATATCAGCTTGACGAAACAAGTCAAATTTATTAAAATATGTATTATATATTGACAGGATAAGAATGCACTGTTATAATCCTACTAAATTAGTATGAAATATATGTAATATCCAGTAAAAACCCAGCCATCCACGGCGGTTTTTAATATATCTAAATCAAGGAAGGAGCTTATCATGAAGAAAGCAGTCTCATTGCTGCTGGCGTTCATCCTCGTCTTTGCATCGCTCACCGGATGCGGAAAAAAAGAAGACACAGAGAGCCAGACGGCAGGAACAGAAAAAGAAGAAGAAAGTGAGGGCATATACCGCACCCTGGATGAGATAAAAGAGAGCGGGAAGATCACCATCGGGGTATTCAGTGACAAAAACCCATTCGGATATGTGGATGAGAACGGTGAATATCAAGGCTACGACATATATTTTGCCAAACGGCTGGCCGAAGACCTGGGCGTCAAACTGATCTATGTATCCACAGAACCTGCAAGTCGTGTGGAGTACTTAGAATCAGGAAAAGTCGATGTGATCCTCGCGAACTTTACAGTGACAGATGAGCGTGCCCAGTCTGTAGACTTTGCACTGCCTTACATGAAAGTCGCCCTGGGGGTCGTCTCACCGGATGATTCCCTGATCACAAAACCTGAAGACTTAAAAGGCAAAAAGCTGATCGTGGCAAAAGGCACCACCGCAGAAACATATTTTACAGAAAACTACCCAGACGTAGAACTCCTCAAATTCGATCAGTATACAGAAGCCTACAATGCCCTGTTAGACGGCAGAGGAGATGCTCTCTCTACCGATAATACAGAACTCCTCGCCTGGGCTCTCCAGAATGAGGGCTTCTCTGTAGGCATCCAATCCCTGGGGGATCTGGACACCATCGCTCCGGCTGTATCCAAAGGAAACAACACATTGAGAGACTGGATCAACCAGGAGATCAGGCTGCTGGCCGGCGAAGATTTCTTCCATGCGGATTACAAAGAGACTCTGGAACCAGTCTACGGCACAGAAGTGGATGCTGACAGCTTAGTCGTAGAAGGCGGTGTATTAGAGGGCGATGCAGCAGAGCCTGAAGAGACAACACCGGCCGATACTGCTGACGAAGCTCCTGCTGAAGACAAGGGCAGTATCACCGTCGCAGCTTCTTCTACACCTCATGCTGAGATCTTAGAAGAGGCAAAAGAGATCCTGAAAAAAGAGGGATGGGATCTTGAGATAACCGTATTTGACGACTATGTACAGCCAAATCTGGTGGTGGAAAATGGAGAATTTGACGCAAACTACTTCCAGCACATCCCCTATCTGGACGATTTCAACAATGAACAGGGCACACACCTGGTCAACGCCGGCGGCATCCATTATGAACCGTTCGGCATCTACCCGGGGACCAAAACATCTCTGGATGATCTGGAAAAAGGAGACGTGATCGCAGTACCCAACGATACAACAAATGAAGCAAGGGCATTGCTGCTCCTGGAAGCCAACGGCGTAATCACATTGAAAGAGGGCGCAGGTCTGGCAGCCACTGTAAAAGACATTGAAGAGAATCCCCACGATGTCCAGATCCAGGAACTGGAAGCCGCCCAGGTATCCAGGGTCAAAGACGAAGTAGCTTACGTGGTACTGAACGGAAACTATGCGCTCCAGGCTGGTTTCTCTGTGGCCAAAGACGCTATCGCTTATGAAACATCAGATTCCGAAGCCGCTAAGACTTATGTGAATGTCATCGCAGTCAAAGAAGGCAATGAGTCAACAGACGGCATCCAGGCATTGATAAATGCCTTAACATCTGATGAGATCAAGACATATATCGAGGACACATACGATGGGGCAGTCATCCCATTCGAAGAATAAAACAGTGTAAGACGACCGATCGGGGATACAGCTGCGTATCCCCGATCTACTACAGCATTGCATCGATCTCTCAGCAGTAAATATCCATCTTTTGCACCCGCGCTGCATCGTCCTCGATCAGCAATGCCACCGACCCACATACATAAGGAGTAAGATAAAATGGGACCGATCATTAAAGTAGAACATTTAAAAAAGGTATTTCAATCCAGCGCAGGGGAGACCGCTGCCGTAGATGACGTCAACTTTTCCATCGAAAAAGGGGATATCTTTGGGATCATCGGGCTTTCCGGTGCGGGAAAAAGTACATTGGTGCGATGTCTGAACCTATTGGAACGCCCATCCTCCGGAAAAGTATTTATAGGGGATAAAAACCTTCCTGACCTTTCAGAAGCTGAGCTGCGCAAAACACGCCAGAAGATAGGCATGATCTTCCAGCATTTTAATCTGCTCATGCAGCGGACTGTGCTGGACAATGTGTGTTTCCCCATGGAGATCGCCGGCATGAAAAAGAAAGAGGCAAGGAAACGCGCCCTGGAATTCCTGAAAACAGTGGGCCTGGAAGAAAAGGCAAGGTCCTACCCCGCCCAGCTGTCAGGCGGTCAGAAACAACGAGTGGCGATCGCCCGTGTGCTAGCCTCCGACCCAGAGATACTGCTCTGTGACGAAGCCACCAGTGCATTAGATCCCCAGACAACAAAGTCGATCCTCGCACTGCTCAAAAAGATCAACCAGGACTTTGGGATCACCATCGTGGTGATCACCCATGAGATGAGCGTCATCCAAGAGATCTGCAGCCATGTGGCAGTCCTGGATCATGGGAAACTGGCAGAATCCGGGAGTGTAGAAGCCCTCTTCCATGCACCCAAGACAGAAGCAGCACGGAGACTGATCCTAAATGCCGGCAGCCAGATCAAACAGATGCATGGAAAACGACTGGTGAGGATCACTTTTTCTGGACAATCGTCTTTTGAGCCTGTGATCGGCAATGTGGTCCTTTTATACAAAACACCGCTGAACATCCTTTATGCAGATACAAAAAATATAAATGGAAAGGCAGAAGGTGAGATGATCCTCCAGTTACCGGAAGATCGATTGACAGCGGACAAGATGGTCGAATATTTTAGGCAGGAAAAATTGGGTGTGGAGGAATTGGAAGATGTGGGATAATGAAATGATCACTATGTTGGTGGACGGGACCGTGGATACCCTGTATATGACTCTTATGTCCACACTGTTCGGCTATATCTTAGGACTGCCCATGGGGATCCTGCTGGCAGTGACTGATAAAGAAGGGATCCGGCCTAACGCTTTCTTATATAAGATACTGGACTTCATCGCAAACCTGGTGAGGAGTATCCCTTTCCTGATCCTCTTGATCTTAGTGATACCGATAACAAAGGCCATCGTAGGAAAAAGCTATGGTCCCAGCGCGACAGTCGTACCTCTAGTGATCGCCGCCGCACCTTTTATCGCACGAATGGTTGAATCTTCATTAAAAGAAGTAGACCGCGGCGTGATCGAAGCCGCCATGAGCATGGGAGCCAATACAACCTCCATCATCTGGAAAGTGCTGCTCGCAGAAGCAAGGACATCCCTACTGGTCGGCGTCACGATCGCCATCGGCACCATCCTGGGCTATTCTGCAATGGCAGGTGTCGTGGGCGGCGGTGGTCTGGGAGACATCGCTATCCGATATGGATATTACCGATACCAGACGGATGTCATGTTAGTGACCATCGTCATATTAGTACTCCTGGTCCAACTCCTGCAGGGACTGGGGATGATGTTATCAAAACGGCTGGATAAACGCCGGGCATAAAAAACAGGTATGTAAGATCGATCTTACATACCTGTTTTTATGCATTTCTGACCGTGCTAAAACGTGTTTTAAAAACTAAGATCCCCTTTGATCACCGCAAATTTCCAGATAATAGGCTACCTGACTTTCAAAAAGCGTTCTAAGGGATCCGGGTGAGATCCGTGATCTCCCGGCGCTTTTGGTACTTTTCTCGTAGAAAAGTACACATCCAAAGGCCTGAGCGGCCATGGACCGTACCAAATGTTCGTATTATTTACAAAATTTAGAGGGTTTTAAAACACGCCCTAAAACGAATTATCCATAAAATAACCCATATAAGTCTCAAGTGCCCCCTTCAACAGATCAGCATCCAATCCATCTGCTATTACCAACAGTTTACATTTTACCCTTGTCGCATCCGTCTCCGTACTCTCTGCATATTCCGAATGAAAGATCTCCGACCCGACCATATTGAGGAGGACAGTAGCGGCCGTATCTTTCAAACTGGCTTTGACCTGCAGCGGGACACCGCCGTGTTCCTTTACAAAAACAACAACATCTTTCATAGACAGCTTCATATTCATCTCAGCCAAAGGCAGAGATGCCGGGGTATAGGCAGTCATCGTCCCCAGGATATGTCCATCTGCACTTCCCATCATCACCTTGCTGCCCCCATGACGATGTCCATGGTGATGTTCATGAATATGATGCCCGTCACAACTTTCATGTGATCCACTCATTTTTTGATCCCTCCTGAATTTTTATCATAGGCTATGCTCTCCATCTGCACGCCCTACTCTGCGGAAAATCTGCTCCTCATTCAGACAGATTTTCCATATCATCCCCCTTTGGGACAAAGTGTGACATACAGTTGACAGAAAGCGGTTTTCAAACACGCTCTAAAGCGGATTATCCATAACAGCATTATACTATATCACATCAAATAATGGAATATATATGATCAAATGTGTGCTAGAGTGTGTTTGAAAAATATTTTTTTATAGAAAATATACACAAAATAAGATAAGATGATATTCGCAAAAGTTGTATATTATGTATAAAAGAGCATGCAAAAAAGAGTTTTTACAAACTTTATTTTTTGAACAGTGGTCTATCTTATCCAGATCAAGATAGAGGCGATGCACAAAAATCCCATATATGTAAATGCATATTTATCATAACGTGTTGCGATCCTTCGGAACGCCTTCAATCTTAAAAAAAAGTTTTTCGACCAGATGGCGTTCTTTATACAGCCACCAGTCGCAGCGACGTTCAAACTTTGCCCCTTTCCTGGATGGGATCACAGGCTCAGCACCCTGGCCATAGATACAGTCTATCAAGGTATTGCTGTCATAGCCCTTGTCCGCGAGTACACGGCAGCCTTCCAGCTCTATATGTTCCAAGAGTGGTATGGCCATAGTGATGTCATCACGCTGTCCTTCGCTGAGGAGCAGGTATACGGGGTATCCGTAAGAGTTTACGGCTGCGTGGATCTTCGTACTGGCACCGCCGCGGCTGTGCCCTTATCTCATTGGGAAGCCCCCTTTTTTAGCACCTGCGCTGTGCTGATGTGCCTGTACAATAGAAGCATCTATAGATAGATCCTCCAACTCAGCCTCAAGGCTGAGTATACGGAAGATGTTATCAAGGATCCCATCATCGATCCATTTACTGAACCTGCTATATACAGTCTCCCATGGACCATAACGTTCCGGGAGGTCACGCCATGGGGCGCCACTGCGTACAATCCATACCATTGCGTTGAGCATGATCCTGTTATCTTTTGATGGACGTCCGCGTTTCCCAGTATTTTCTTTTGGAGATAACCCAGCGATCTGTCCCCATTCTTGGTCGGATAGTTCATAACGTTTTTTCATAATGCCTCCTTTTAGTTAGATGATACCATAAGATAGGGATTATGGAAACGTGTGTTTTGTATATTTTTTAATTTTCAAACACGCTCTAGAGCGTGTTTCAGACTGTAGACAAAGAGAGGTGTCAGAGCAAAACTCCAACACCTCTCTTTTATCGTGAGATATATCTTCTTTAAAATACGTAGACATCCCTTGGACGGTAGTCCCCCTCGCCCCTTTCTGGCAAGGATCCTTGCCAGTTTCTTCAAATCCATGCACGCAAAGGTGAGTCCGGCTTTCATCTCCATCCGAGCCTTCCCTATGTACTGTGTATAACGGGACCCGTGCTGTTCTTTCGCAGTCCCGAAGATCCGCTCGATGGTCTCCTTCCTCCGGGCATAGATCTCCCTGTCCCCGCGGGTATGGCGGATGTCCTCCACCGTCTCCATATACTCTTCCCACACATGCCTGGTGACCGTCTTGACATGGCTCTTGCTGTGGGTACATCTCCTGAGGCTCGGGCAGTGGGCGCAGTGGTCTGCACAACTCTTATACTCCTTATACCCCTCCCTGTCCGTCGCCCGGTATGTCAGGATGTGATCTTCTGGGCAGATATAACAGTCGTAGTACTCGTCATATACATACTCATGTTTCTTAAAAAACCCTTTTTTTGTCATCGGCCGTTTATAAGGCAGCAATGGCAGGATACCGTCCGTGAGCAGCTCATGGGCGATCGCCGGCGTCCGGTATCCGGCGTCCATGATGACCATCTCTGGCGCGTATCCTTTTATCTTATCATACAACGGTTTAAAAGTGCGGCTGTCATGCTCATCCCCGGGATGGACAGTATACCCCAGTATCCATCCGTTCCTGTCACAGGCGGTCTGCATGGCATAGGCAAAGACGTGTTTATGTTCCCCTTTCCTAAACCAGCCACTCTCTGGGTCAGTTGTGCTGCACTTGCGGGTCCTGCCACTATCACCACCGGCACTCCCACCGGATGGCGGGTCATCACGGTCTCTGTCTCTCAACGGTCTCTTTCCATGACGTTCCCGGTCCTGTGCGATCTCCTCCTTCAGTCCCTCCTCATACCATAGGGCCTGCTCATGCGCGGCCTGCTCCTTCATCTTCTTACCATTTGCGCATGCCTTTACATGGGTGGCGTCTACAAAGATCTGGCTGGTATCCACCAGGCCAGCATCCATACACTGCCCCAGGATATGGGCAAAGATCTGCTCGAAGAGGTCCGTATCCTTGAAACGGCGGGTGTAGTCCTTTCCAAAGGTAGAAAAATGCGGGACTGGATCCATCATGTCCAGTCCTAAAGACCATCTATAGGCGACGTTCACCTCGATCTCACGGATGGTCTGGCGCATGCTCCGGATCCCATAGAGGTATTGTATAAAAGGGATCTTGATCAGCATGACCGGGTCCATGCTCGGTCGTCCGTTGTCATGGCAGTATCTCTCCTCCACAAGGTCATAGATAAAACTCCAGTCGATGGCCCCGTCGATCAGCCGGAGTGAGTGCTCCTGGGGGACCATATCATCCATACAGAAGACCATCATCTGGTCCCTCTTCTTATCTATCTTTTTTGTCATCATAAAAAACACCGCCTTCCTGATATCTTCCATTATATCAGAGAGGCGGTCATGAATACAGTACTTTGTCTACAGTCTGA